>CALZHD010000035.1 GCA_945787155.1 uncultured Gammaproteobacteria bacterium
TCATTTTCTGTGGCGCTACAGAGTTGATCGATGGCCTCAGCGGTGGCGCGCTGTGTGTCGTTAAGGCTGTCCTTAGTAAGATCAGGCGTCGGATCGGGAGGCGGGGCGACGGTTGTTGTTACCGATGATGGCGGAGGGTCAACGCAACCTAAGAAGTTACAGCTTGTATTGAACGTGATTGTTGAGGTGCCTGATGGAGGTGTCCAGGTAAACTGGAGATTCCGAGGTTGTCCTGCCACCACTGAGCCACAGAAATAATTACCGTCTAAGCTACATTCAAAAGAGGAAAATGCTGCAGTGATATTGTTGTCAGCGGCATCTGTAATAAACACCTCGATGAACTCGGCGTTTGTGAAATCTGTTGAAACAGGAACCGTATAGGTGACAGGCTGAACGGGCCAGACGTCATTAGCAGGCGACTGTGAGATCTCTCCGATAGAAAGATCTGCCTGGGCGGATGCGCAAAAAAAGGTGCCTAGTATCCCGAGCAGGATGGAAAGCTGCTTTAAAGCCTGTTTACTTAAATTTATACAGGGACTTTTGCACATAACATTTATTCTATGCCAGATTTTAGTGCTGGGTCTATCGTTTTGTAGTGCACACCACCTATGCAGGTAAAAGGAACATCATCGCTAATTTTGAGGAAACATACTTGTGATGTGTATATACTCGATTGAGAAAACAACGGATTACTATATAGACGGATGAGTTATCCACTATGGCTCAGCCCAGGTTGATTTCGATGAGACTTAATCCATGAACGATGATCGCAAGGCAGCCGCACCCACACGTCATGTAGCAGCAGCTCAATTTAAAGATAGTATCGATATGAATGTTATTGATGCAAGCATTGAGGATGGTCTGCAGGATGATTCCACTCGTGTGATAGCGGCACCGAAGAAACATGTGCTGCCACAGAAAACACTTCATCCTGGTAGTGTCATAAAAAATCGTTTTCGCCTGGAGCGTGAAATTGGACGGGGTGGTATGGGTGTCGTTTATGCTGCCCATGATCTGGTTCAGGAGGAAGTTGGCGAGCAGGCGTCGCTAATCGCGATTAAGTTATTGTCCGAAGATTTTAAATCACACCCCGATGCTTTACATATGCTACAGCAGGAGTGTAAAAAGGCGCAAAGTCTTGCCCATCCTAATATTGGGACTGTTTACGACTTTGATCGGGACGAAGATAACGTCTATATGACGATGGAATTGCTTAGCGGCTGCTCGCTGCAGGCGTACTTAAAAGAGCGTCAGTATCAGCCGGTTCCTTTTGATAAAGTTATTTTGATGTTGACTGATATCGTCGCGGGCCTCAACTATGCACACCGTCGTAATATTATTCATTCTGATCTGAAGCCTGCCAATATTTTTTTAACAGAGAGTGGTGCAAAAATTCTCGACTTCGGCATTGCGCGTGCTGTGATGAATTCTGAAGCAGAGCAGACAGATGCAACGAGCTGGCAACGGTCTGGTGAAGATTCCGCTGGAGTATCAGGCACAGAGGGTAGCGCGGGGGAGATCCCGTTGACCCTGTCCTATGCCAGCCTTGAGATGATTCAGGGGGCGCCCCCTGATGTACGGGATGATGTTTACGGGCTTGCCTGTATTACTTATGAACTGCTGTCAGGGCAACATCCTTATGGTAGACGTTCGGCTCAGGAAGCCTTTGATCAGCGGCTGGTTCCCCGGCGGCTGGCAGGGCTTAAAGAGTGGCAATGGAATGCTTTACTGAGAGGCCTGGCGCTTAAACGTCAAGATCGGACGGGCAGTGCAACTGAATTTATGGCGTCATTACTGCCGCGCCGTAAAGAGCCCTGGAAGTGGGCTGCATTCGTTTTAGCCGTGGTTGCGGTGACTTCCGCGGGGTACTTTTTTCTAGCGCCCTCCAAACTCGTCGAGTCAAGTCTGTTTGAAAATCCACCCGCGGCGGCAGTGATGACTCAAGCTCAACAACAGCAGGTAGATGATGTTCTAGCGGTTGCTGAAGTCCATATGATGGTGGGGCGATTAGTGTCACCGCCGGGTGGAAATGCCCTTGATGAATATAGAAAGGTGCTTGATTTGAACCCCAATAATCGTGATGCAATTGAGGGTTTGAAGACGTTGTTGAACAAGCTGGTGCAGCTGGCGGAGAGCGCTATAGAAGATGGTGACTATCGTCAGGCGGCTGAATTGATTGGCATTGGACTTGAAGTACATGGTAAGCATGAAGGGCTGTTAGCGTTAAGGCAGCAAGTTGACTCAGTCGAAAATTAACGCAATGGAATTGTTTTGGGAGGGATTATGAGATTCATTACTTTCACAAAAGCATGGCGTCGTATTGTCGTGGTTGTTATGTCAGCGACACTATTTGCTTGTGCGGCTAGCCCAGAAAGTTCCGCTCCTGTTACGCCTGACGACAGGCAGGGAGCGGCAGATAAACTCATGCCAGTGGATTGTCTGTTGCCTGCACAGGTGCGGCAACTGGGGTCAGGGATGAGTTACCTGGCAGCGCGTCGTGCGATAAAAGCCACCGCCGGCGAGTGCGAAATCAGGGGCGGTGAGTATGTTGCCTATGATCGCGCAAATTATCGTACCGCATTAATTGTGTGGCTTGATAAAGCAAAAAAAGGGGATGCGGAGGCGCAAACTTATGTCGGTGAGATTTATGAGAAAGGACTGGGGCTTGAGCCGGATTATAAGCTGGCACAAAGCTGGTATCTCAAAGCAGCAGAGCAGGGTTTTTCCAGAGCACAAATCAATCTTGGATACCTTTACGAAAAAGGGTTAGGGGTTGAAAAAGATTCCGTTATCGCGCTCAACTGGTATCGAAAGGCATCAGGGGTTGAGGATAATGATATTGACTATACCTCGGCGATTGAAGTCAAAGCGGCAACTTTGGCACAAGAGGAAACTGCGTTGTTAAGGGATGACATTAATCGTCGCGAGCGCGAAATTCAGGCGCTAAACGTATCATTAAAAACTGCTAATAAAGGATTAAAAGAACAGGGTCGTTTGTTGGAAAATGAAAAGAAAAAATTGACCAAGCTGAAAATGGAGATGGAATCGGCTTCTGATAGTGTGCGCCTGAGTGAAATTAAGCTTGATT
The DNA here is from genome assembly GCA_945787155.1 of uncultured Gammaproteobacteria bacterium. Lineage (GTDB taxonomy): Bacteria > Pseudomonadota > Gammaproteobacteria > SZUA-140 > SZUA-140 > SZUA-76. Next base: position 3,089 of record CALZHD010000035.1, read on the forward strand.
TTGAGGTGCAACAGAAACAGTTAGCAGAAGTAAATAATTTATATCAGGCGCTAAAGTCCCAGATTTCAGATGAGCAACGATTAGTCAGCAGCAAAGAGCAAAAGGTCGGAGTGCAAAAGCAGACGCTGCTTGCGCAGGCAGGGCCTTTAGCAGGGCCTTCAATTGAGGTGTTTGATCCCTCAATTGTGATTACGCGAAGTGGCGAGCCAACGGTGCTGGTGCGCTCTGCCAGCAAGGCGCGTGTTATTAGCGGGCGGGTAGTAGCGCCAGCAGGTTTGAAACTCGCGACCTTGAATAAGCGTCCACTCTCTATCGATAGTGCTGGTCAATTTCACTCGGCTGTTTCGGTGACCAATAAGAGTAAACACGTCACTATTCATGCGACTGATCAACTGGATCAACAGTCATCGTTCTCTTTCATGTTGATTCCAAATCAGCAAGTGGAGTCACTCAAAGAAGATGCATCGCGTTTTGGCCGTATAGCAGGGTCGGTTAATTTTGGTCGCTATTATGCTCTGGTCATTGGCAATAACGAGTATCTAAATTTTCCAAAATTGCAGACAGCGGTGAATGATTCGAAGCGCGTTGCCGAGCTGTTGGAAGATAAATATGGTTTTGATGTCCGTCTGATTAACAATGCCGATAGATATACGATCCTTTCGGCCTTAAATGAGATTAAAGGCAAGATGGCCGAAGAAGACAATCTGCTCGTCTACTATGCCGGCCATGGTGAGCGGGACATAAAAAGCCTGCAAGGGTACTGGTTGCCAGTCGATGCTGAGCTCGAGAATACCGCTAACTGGATTCCCAATTCCGCTATCTCTGCACTGTTCAATACGATGCAAGCGAAGCATGTACTGGTGGTTGCCGATTCGTGTTATTCGGGTTCTATGACAAGTAGTTCTGTTGCGCGACTTAATGCCGAGTTAGATGATAAGCATTTGAAGAAATGGCTCAAAGTCATGGCGCAAACTAATTCACGTACCGTGTTGACCTCGGGTGGGCTGAAACCGGTGCTTGATAGCGGTGGCGGTGATTATTCAGTGTTTGCTAAAGAATTTATAAGCGAATTGGAAAATGCCAGGGGTGCCATTGATGCATATAAAATTTATTTGAGTATTTTGCCTCGTGTACAGACAAATGCTGCGCTGCAAAGTTTCGATCAAACGCCCACCTATGCGCCGATTAAATACACAGGCCATGGCGGCGGCGAGTTTATTTTTGTGAAAAATTGATAGCGCTTTTAGGTGGTGAATAGTCGTGTTTTTGGATGCTTGAGTCCTCCGCTGGCGGCCATGGAGAGCGAAGCGAGGGTCGCTAGTCGCCGATAGGTCACGCCGTCTGCCCTTTCGTAGTTGTGAGCGCTAGCGAGCGTCGGAGAAATGCAGGAGCGGCTTTAGTGGGCGTAGAGCCATTGTGGTAGCAGTGTTGAGTGCAACGAGAGAACGAAGTGAGCAAGGTTGTGCGAAAGCGCTGTGGACGCAGGGCGGTCGGGACAAAAGGAATCAGCTGTCGCGTAAGTGAGTGAATTATTGGCATGGACGCCAAGTAATTTTTAGCGAAGAAGCGACACAATCGACTGATTTCATAGGGATTTCGCAGCGTTATCATGTTCAGTCGCAGTTTGATGTTGCAGGGCCTGATGAGGTAAGGATAGCGGATATCACGTACATACGAAATTAGAGGGTTGTTAAAAAACATCGCCCTGGGTCGTCGCTTTATCAGCGCTAATCGAGGGCGTTGGAAAATAGCATGACTGGAAAATATTACGGCCTCAGGGGCGTTTGTCTATTGAGTCGTTAGTTAACCGCTACTCAATGGGCAGTTCGGGGTCATTGCCCCAGTCTGACCATGAGCCGGGGTAGCCCTTGATGTTTTTATAGCCCAAAGATTTCAATACGATATAACTGTGCGCCGAGCGGTGGTGGCTGTGGCAGTAGATGATCACCTCTTTATCTGGCATCACATCGATCGGGATGTAGAGCAGTTGCAGTTCATTGGGCTCCTTGAGGCGCAGATTGTATTGTTGATCAATGGCGTGAATCCATTCGAGATTGACGGCGCCGGGGATATGGCCACCTCTGAGCGCACGTTTGTCGGTGCCTGCATATTCACCGGGTGAGCGTACGTCGAGCAGTGCGACGTTGGGGTCGCCCAGTTTGGCGAGGATTTCTGCCTTGTCTATGATGCCATTTTTGGTGTAGGTCACTTTGTATTCTGATGGAGAGGCTGTCTCAATGCCCTCGCTAACGGGGTGATTTTCGTTGACCCACGCCTGTAAGCCACCATTGAGCAGTGAGAAATGCTTATGGCCAACGACATCCAGTGTCCATAACAGGCGGCACGCCTTGGCGCCACCTTCATCATCATAGGCGACGACATGACTCTCTGGGGTGATGCCAGCGGTGGAGAGCACTTCGCTGAGCGCTTCGGCTGAGGGTAAAAGTCCCATGACGGGTGGTTTGCTACTGATGATCTGTGAGTGTTCGATATGTACCGCGTCAGGAATATGATTGCGCGCATAGATCGGTGCGCGGGATAGATCGATGATGACGAGGTTTTCTTCGTCGATCTTTGCTTCAAGTTCTTCTGCTTCCGTAATCAGAGGTAATAGCGGTGCGCTCATGTCTGTCTCTTGTCCCTGTGTGGATATTGCTGGGCTATTTTTGCGTCATTGGGTGTGTGTTGTCTAGGGGTATGCTCAATTATTCTGATAACTGAACATACGGCCTAATTGAGGTTGTGTTCCGAAAAATGACTATTCGGATTCACCCAAATGAAAAAATCCTTTTTGTGTCGCGTGTGATTGGTTACCCGTCTAATGGCAGGTTGTCTACTAAAATTGCGAATACCATATCACTGTAAGCCGGTGTTGCAAATCATTCAGTTCTATCTAATTAGAACGGTTTAGTTGTGAGCGTTGCTTTGAGGGAGGGGGGTTACTTTTGCATCGTAACAATAAAAGTGGCTTGCCGGGGACTGATTGTGGCGAGGCGCGCTTTTGGCTGGTGTTATGGTTAAGGTGCCCTGATTTTCTGTTGCGTTGTGGTGAGACATTATTATGACGAGATATTCCATCGCATCTCGGATGTCTCGCATGATCATTTTTTCTTTGTTGTTGAATTTTTTGACTGCAATTAGATGTGCTTTGTAGCGGGTCATAGCTTCTCCTTCGTTGCCCAATATGTCGGTTATGGGGGTGGGAACTTAAGGGAAGAATCTGGAAATCGTATTATTTTTTTAGCTCATCCGTCAGGTGAGGCTGGATACCTTGAAGGATTGCTTTGAAAATCTTTGGGTTACCCACGACTAGGTTACCAGTTTCGAGAAAGTCGTGACCGCCGCTAAAATCTCCAACGAGTCCACCGGCCTCTTGTACCAGAAGAACACCGGCGGCCATGTCCCACGGCTTCAGTGCGATCTCCCAAAAACCGTCAAGCCGACCGCTGGCAATGTAGGCGAGGTCGAGTGCGGCAGAGCCTGCGCGGCGGATGCCGGCGGTCTGCAAGTGCAGTACCTTGAATGTTTCCAGATAGGCATCGAGATATTGTGGGTGACGAAACGGGAAGCCAGTGCCGAGTAGTGAACCCTGGAGCCCCTTGGCGTTGCTGACACGGATGCGTTTATCATTAAGGAAGGCACCGCCGCCGCGTGTGGCGGTGAACAGTTCCTGATGTAGCGGGTCATAGACCACGGCTTGTTCGATTTGATTGTTGTGTTGCAATGCAATCGACACAGAAAACTGGGGGAAGCCGTGCAGGTAATTAGTGGTGCCGTCGAGTGGGTCGATGATCCAGCGGTATTCATCCCCCTTGTGCATGCTGCCTTCTTCGGCGTAGATACCGTGCTCTGGGAATGCCTTGCGCAGTGTGGAGACGATTTCAGCCTCTGCCTGGCGATCGACATCACTGACAAAATCGTTTTGCCCCTTGGAAGTGACATTCAAGGTATCGATGCGGTCAATGTTGCGCATGATGATGTTGCCTGCACTACGTGCGGCGCGTACGGCGATGTTCAGAGTTGGATGCATGCTGGGATGGTCACTTTAGGGTGGCAAATTTCTTTGGGGGCTAAGAATATCAGAGATTGCCCTGGGGGTGGTATCCCGTGAGATCGATTTACGTCGAATTTACGTTGTAAAATCCACTTGATAGGAGTTGCAGGCTCGCTGTATGGTGGCGCGATGTTTGAGAATATACGAATTGTGATGGTTAGCACTTCTCACCCTGGGAATATCGGGGCAGCGGCGCGTGCGATGAAAAACATGGGGTTACAGACGCTTTATCTCGTAGCGCCAAAAATTTATCCTAGTGCTGAGGCAACCTCAAGGGCCTCAGGGGCGGATGATCTGCTGGCGCGGGCGGTAGTCTGTGAAACGTTGGATGAGGCGCTGGCGGAATGTTCGCTGGTGGTGGGTGCAAGTGCACGCTTGCGAAGTATCAGCTGGCCGCAGCTTGATCCACGGCAGTGTGCGGCGCAGGTGATGGCGGAGTATGGCAATGGCCCTGTGGCGCTGGTCTTCGGGCGCGAACATGCGGGTTTGACCAATGCGGAGCTGAGTCGTTGTCACTATCTGGTCAATATTCCGACCAATCCTGATTATCCCTCGCTGAATATTGCGGCGGCGATACAGGTTGTGGCGTATGAGCTACGTATGACGATGCAAAATGGCGCTGAGGCAGAGAAACCGTCGGCTGATGGTGTTGATCTGGCTACGATGGAAGAGCTGGAGCAGTTTTATGCGCACCTGGAGGCGGTAATGATCGAGAGTGAGTTTCTCGATCCTGCGCAGCCTAAGCATTTGATGCATCGGCTACGGCGTCTTTATAATCGTACTCGGCTGGAAAAGCAGGAGCTGAATATCTTGCGTGGCATCCTGACGGCGGTCCAGACACGTCGTTGATTCAGGTTGTGGAAGATTATTAATATCTTGTTTAAGGTCTTAAAAATAGGCGTCTTTTAAGGCGCTCTTCAAGTGCTGTGTTAGACTCTTGCTCGAGGTCTAATGGGCTAAATTTTATCAGGAATAATCATGTTTGATCGTGTGCGAGAAGATATTAAATGTGTTTTTGAACGGGACCCTGCCGCACGCAACACGTTTGAGGTGTTGACGACCTATCCTGGAGTACATGCAGTACTGTTTCATCGCTGCAGTCATTCGTTGTGGAATTTCGGCCTGACCTGGCTGGCACGAATGCTTTCGACTGTGGCGCGCTGGTTGACCGGGGTCGAGATCCATCCTGCGGCGAAGATTGGGCGGCGTTTTTTCATTGACCATGGTATGGGGGTCGTGATTGGTGAAACCGCCGAAATTGGTGATGATTGCACGCTCTATCATGGCGTGACGTTAGGTGGCACCAGTTGGAATAAAGGCAAGCGTCATCCGACATTGGCTAATAATGTCGTCGTCGGTGCGGGTGCCAAGGTGCTTGGGCCGATCACTGTCAACGAAGGGGCGCGTATCGGTTCCAATGCGGTGGTCTCCAAAGATGTGCCCGCGGGCGCTACGATGATAGGGGTGCCGGGACATGTCGCGCGCAGTAATAAAGATGTCAATGTCAAAAAGCGCCGAGAGTTTGCCAAAAAAATTGGTTTTGATGCGTATGGGGTTTCGCAGGACGCGACCGACCCTGTGGCTAATGCGGTTAATTGCATGCTGGATCATATCCATGCAATGGATGGGAAATTAGAGGAGGTCAATACGGCGCTTAAACAACTGGGTGCTGAAGTTGACGCCTCACCGCTGCCTGAGCTTGATCTTTATAATATTGATTCTGAAGGAAAAAAGAATGACTCTTTAAGTTCTGATAAGGGTGGTAGTGGTGACTCTGGGCCGTCAAATAAATCTTGACTAAAACAATCAACAATGTAGAATGCTTATTACCTTACAATTACAAAGGTAGATTGATATGAAATTGACAACAAAAGGGCGCTACGCAGTCACTGCGATGCTTGATTTGGCGTTACATGCGCAGGAAGGCCCAGTGCCACTGGCTGATATTTCACAGCGCCAGGGAATTTCGCTTTCTTATCTTGAGCAGTTGTTTGCCAAGTTACGCAAACAGGGGCTTGTTGATAGTGCGCGCGGCCCAGGTGGTGGTTACCGTTTAAGTAGAGCTTCGAATGAAATTGCAGTGGCGGATGTTGTCACCGCAATCGATGAGAAGGTCGATGCAACTCGTTGTGGTGGTATGGGTAATTGCCAGGACGGCAAGCCATGTTTGACGCATGAGTTATGGTCTGATCTGAGTCGTCAGTTGTATGAATTTCTGGAAAATATCAGCCTGGGACAGTTGGTTGAACGTAATGCGGTCAAAGACATCGCTGCGCGTCAGGATAGTATGCAGAAGCAGAGCCAGAGCGCAACATTTGCATCTGTTGCAGGTGGAGGTGTGAGCTAACCAGCTTTGGATGATGGCTAGTTAGGGGTGATGTCCATTTATCTGGATCATAATGCAACAACCCCAGTCGATGCTCGAGTGCTTGAGGCGATGTTGCCATATTTACAGGGCTGTTATGGCAATCCTTCAAGCGGTCATCGATTAGGCCGCGAATCACAACGGGCATTGCAACGCGCAAGAGAGCAGGTTGCAATGTTGGTGGGCGTGCAGCCGACGCAGGTTGTTTTTACCAGCGGCGGTACAGAGGCCAATAATCTTGCACTGAAGGGTGTGATGGCAATGGCCGACGCGGGAAGTAGGTTTGTCGTCAGTGCAGTGGAGCACTCATCGGTTTTACAGTCCGCATATGCTCTGGAATTAGCGGAGTATGAGCTTAACGTTGTGGGCGTGGATGACAGTGGCGTTGTTCAACCTGCCACGTTTGAGCAGGCCCTGATGGAAGGCAGAACCTCTTTGGCATCAGTGATGCTAGCCAATAATGAGACTGGGGTGGTGCAGGATATCGCTCGGTTGAGTGAGGTGGCAAGGCGCCGCGGTGTGGTGATGCATACCGACGCGGTACAGGCACTGGGTAAAATGCCGGTGGATTTTGAGGCGTTGGGTGTTGCAGCGATGAGTATCTCAGCGCACAAGATATACGGCCCGAAAGGGGTCGGTGCGTTGGTGATGGAGAAAGGGTTGGCACTGCAGCCAATGTTGCATGGCGGTGGTCATGAAGCGGGATTGCGAGCCGGCACTGAAAATCTGCCAGGTATTGTTGGTTTTGGCGCGGCTGCGGAGATATTGCAAGCAGAACTGAATCCGCGAATTGAACATAGCTTCCGGTTACGCAGGTATGCCGAACAGGCGTTGCAGAAGATACCGGAGGTGGTGGTTTTTGCTCAACGGGCAATACGCTTGCCTAATACCATTTTCTTTGCAGTGCAGGGAATTGAAGGGGCGACCCTGCTGATGAGTCTGGATCGTGATGGTATTGCAGTTTCAAGTGGTTCTGCCTGTGCAAGTGGTAGTGGTGAGCCTAGCCATGTGTTGCGGGCAATGGGCGTGGAAGATGGTTTGGCTTATGGTGCGGTGCGGGTTAGCTTTGGCAGTGAGAATACGGTTGAAGAGGTTGATCTACTGATTTCGTCGCTACAGCGACAGATCGAAAGCTTATTGAAGCTGAATAGTGCCTGGGCGTGATAGGTGTTTCTGCTTTGAGTCTGAATGTTTGTTTAAGGAATGACTGAGAATAATGAGTAAAAAAGAAAAAGTGCCTGTGTATCTGGATTATGCTGCGACGACGCCGGCAGACCCACGAGTGGCAGAGAAGATGATGGCATGTCTGACAATGGATGGCGACTTCGGTAATCCTGCTTCACGTTCGCACGTGTTTGGCTGGAAGGCGGATGAAGACGTCAAGCAGGCGCGTGAGTATGTTGCTGCGTTGGTCAATGCTGATCCTAGAGAGATTGTCTGGACCTCGGGTGCCACTGAGTCAGATAACCTTGCGATCAAGGGCGTTGCTCACTTTTACCAGAAAAAAGGCAAGCACATCATCACCTGTAAAACTGAGCACAAGGCAGTGCTTGATACCTGTCGTCAGCTGGAGCGCGAAGGGTATGAGGTGACCTATTTAGACGTTGAAAACAGTGGCCTCCTCGATATGAAGGCGCTGGAAGAGGCGATCCGTGACGATACAATCCTGATCTCAATTATGCATGTCAATAATGAAACAGGTGTGGTGCAGGATATCGCTGCAATTGGCGAGCTGGCGCGTAGTAAGGGTGTTATTTTTCATTGTGATGCCGCGCAGAGTGCCGGCAAGATTGAGATCGATCTGGAGAAGATGAAGGTCGATCTGATGTCTTTCTCCGGACATAAAATTTATGGTCCGAAGGGAATTGGCGCGCTATATGTTCGTCGCAAGCCACGTATTCGCATCGAGGCGCAGATGCATGGTGGTGGCCATGAGCGCGGCATGCGCTCCGGCACCCTGGCAGTGCATCAAATTGTCGGCATGGGTGAGGCGTTTCGGATCGCAAAGGAAGAGATGGCAGATGAATCGGCACGTCTTCTGGCGCTACGCGAGCGACTGCTGAATGGTTTCAGCGATATGGAAGAGATCTATGTTAATGGCGATCTTTCTCATCATGTTCCAGGGCTGCTGAATATCAGTTTTAATTTTGTTGAGGGTGAGTCGCTGATCATGGCGTTGAAGGATATTGCAGTCTCTTCCGGTTCTGCCTGTACCTCAGCGAGCCTTGAGCCCTCTTACGTATTACGTGCGCTGGGGCGAGAAGATGAGCTGGCACATAGTTCGATCCGTTTTTCATTGGGGCGTTTTACGACTGAAGCAGATGTGGATTACACCATTGAGCTGGTGCGACAGAAGGTAGATAAGCTCAGGGAACTCTCGCCATTGTGGGAGATGTTTAAAGATGGTGTTGACCTGTCAAAGGTACAGTGGGCAGCACATTAAGCTGGTTAGGAGAATATAAAATGGCATATAGTGATAAAGTTCTGGACCATTACGAGAATCCACGTAACGTGGGTTCTTTTGATAAAGACGACAATGCGGTGGGCACCGGTATGGTGGGGGCTCCTGCGTGTGGCGACGTGATGAAGTTGCAGATTAAGGTCAGCGATGAGGGCGTGATTGAAGATGCCAAGTTCAAGACCTATGGTTGTGGTTCTGCGATTGCATCCAGTTCCTTACTAACGGAGTGGGTTAAAGGTAAAACGCTGGCGCAGGCGAGTGAGATCAAGAATACTGAGATCGCTGAAGAGCTGGCACTACCGCCAGTAAAAGTTCACTGTTCAGTGCTGGCGGAAGACGCTATTAAAGCAGCGGTTGAAGACTATAATAGTAAAAAAACCGCTTAATGGTGGCGTAACAGCACTGATTGAGATGAGAAGAGAGTTATGGGAATTACGGTAACAGAGTCTGCAGCCAAGCATATAAATGGCTACCTTGAGACGCGAGGCAAAGGAATTGGCTTGCGTCTAGGTGTCAAGACATCTGGTTGCTCAGGGTACGCCTATGTCTTTGAAGTGGCAGACGAGATAGAAAAAGATGATGTCGTGATCGAAAATCACGGCGTTAAGGTGATCGTTGATCCCAAGAGTCTTCTCTATCTTGATGGCACTGAGCTTGATTATACGCGTGAAGGGCTGAACGAAGGTTTTAAGTTTAATAACCCAAACGTAGCAGATACCTGCGGCTGTGGTGAGAGTTTCACGGTCTGATTTAAGGTTGTAAAAGAGCAGGTTTTAGCCCGTCATGGGATCAATTTTTTCCAAAGATTACTTTGCGTTGTTTAATCTACCTGTTGCCTATGATCTTGATCATGAGGTTTTGACGCGACGCTATCGTGAAATGCAGGGGATGATCCATCCTGATCGCTTTGTTAATGCGACTGAAAAAGAACGTCGAGTTTCGGTACAGCTGACGGCGTTGACTAATGAAGCCTATCAGACGCTAAAGACACCGCTGACACGTGCCAGGTATCTATTACAGTTACGTGGTGTGGATATTGATGACTCGGTTACTAGCAAGGATATTGCATTTCTCACTGAGCAGATTGAGTTGCGCGAACGTCTCGAAGATGTGCGCCATAGTGCGGATGTAGAGGGTGAGTTACTGAAACTAGGTGGAGAATTGCAAAGTCGCCTCGTAGGCTTGCAGCAGACATTGCAGGATGTTTTTCTGGATGAATCCCCTGATGCTCTAGAGAAGGCGCATCGGCTATATGATGAGATGCAATTTATCTCTCGTTTGAATGATGAGCTGGATGAAATTGAAGATGCGCTCGACTAAATAAGGTCGGTGTGACGCAAAGGATTATTGATTAGATTATGGTGTTGTTTCAGATAAGTGAGCCCGGGGAGACGCAAGTCCAGCGTCAACATCACCTCGCAGTGGGTATCGACCTTGGTACCACCAACTCGTTGGTGGCAACCGTGCGTGATGGTCGTGCCGAGACAATGATCAACGCTCAGGGCGATCATCACTGTCCTTCCGTTGTCCGTTACTTTGCAGATAAGCCGCCAGTTGTGGGGCAGGAGGCAAAAGATGCCGCTTATCAGGATCCACTGAATACCGTGGCGTCGGCCAAACGTCTGTTGGGTCGAGGGGTGGCGGATATTGAGACCACTGCCAATAAGCTTCCCTATGAGTTTTCCAAATCAGAGAGCGGTACGCCGCTTATTCGCACCGTAGCAGGTGATATCAGCCCGGTAACAGTCTCCGCCGATATCCTCAAGACTTTGATGCAACAGGCAGAGGCGGATCTGGGGGGTGAGCTTGATGGTGTCGTGATCACAGTACCGGCTTATTTTGATGACGCACAACGTCAGGCGACCAAAGATGCTGCACGACTTGCCGGACTCAAGGTGTTGCGCCTGCTAAATGAACCGACGGCCGCGGCGGTGGCCTATGGGCTCGATAGTGGCTCCGAGGGTGTTCACGTTGTTTATGATTTTGGCGGTGGTACCTTCGATGTATCAATCCTGCGTTTTAGTCGTGGTGTGTTTGAGGTGATGGCCACTGCCGGTGACTCTGCACTAGGTGGCGATGATGTTGATCGGGTGGTGGCTGAATGGATCATGAGCGAGGCGAGTCTCGGCGATGATATTGAGCATAGTCAACTGCGTCGCGTCATTGGCGAAGCTAATCGAGCCAAAGAGGCGTTGACTACAGCGGATGTCGTACCGCTTTCTGTTGAGGGTGTTAATGGTAGCCAATGGCTGGGTGCCCTTACCCGGGCTGCTTTCGAGCGCTTAATCGAACCGCTGATTCAGCGCACTTTGCGTCCCTGCCGCCGTGCCCTGCGTGATGCCGGTTTGAGCGCTGCTGATATCCAGGATGTGGTGATGGTCGGCGGTTCGACCCGAATTCCGCGTGTGCGCGAATGTGTTGGCGAGTTCTTTGGACGTGAGCCGATGATCGACATCGATCCGGATAAAGTGGTCGCCGTGGGCGCTGCGATTCAGGCCGATATTCTGGTGGGTAACAAGCCAGGCGATGAGATGTTGTTGCTGGATGTGATTCCTTTGTCACTCGGGCTGGAGACGATGGGCGGGCTGGTTGAAAAGCTGGTGCCGCGTAATACGACGATTCCGGTGGTGCGTGCGCAGGAATTTACCACCTTCAAAGATGGGCAGACTGCGATGTCGATTCATGTGCTGCAGGGTGAGCGTGAGTTGGTGGCCGATTGTCGCTCACTGGCGCGTTTTGAGCTGCGTGGTATCCCGCCGATGAATGCTGGTGCTGCGCGTATCCGGGTGACCTTTCAGGTCGATGCGGATGGGCTACTCAGTGTCTCGGCGCAGGAGCTGACCAGTGGTGTTGAGAGTAGTATTGAGATCAAGCCGTCCTATGGTCTGACTGAGGGTGAGGTGGAGAAGATGTTGTCTGATTCATTACTCTACGCAGAAGACGATGTTAAAAAACGACGTCTGCATGAGCAGCTCGTTGATTCCGCGCGCCTCATTGAAGCGGTTGAAGCGGCGCTGGGTATGGATGGAGAGGGGATGTTGACGAAACAAGAGTGTGTTTCAATCAAGGCGGCATTACAGTCCTTGAAGGATGTGCAGCAGCAGGGTGAAGATATTGCGGCGATTAAGGCAGCACACGACAAGTTGGAACGTACCACGAGTGACTTTGCTGCGCGACGGATGGATGTGCATATTAATGAAGCGCTATCGGGTAAACTCCTCGACCAGATAATCGATTAATCACCTGTTAAAGCGGAATGTAACCATGCCAAAACTGATTTTTTTACCCCACGAAGTGCTTTGCCCGGAAGGGGCGGTGATCGAGGCCGATGCCGGCAAGACCATCTGCAATATCGCGCTCGAAAATGATATTGCGATTGAGCATGCCTGTGAGATGTCGTGCGCCTGTACCACCTGTCATGTCTATGTGCGCGAGGGCGGAGAGTCCTTAAATGAGGCTGAAGAGCTTGAGGATGATATGCTTGACAAGGCGTGGGGGCTCGATCCCGACTCTCGTCTCAGTTGTCAGACGATTGTAGCGGATAAGGATCTGGTGGTAGAGATTCCGAAGTACACCATCAATATGGTCTCAGAACAGCATTAATTCGGCCAGTGAAAGGAGTAATTTGAATGGAACTGAAATGGACGGACTCCCTCGAAATCGCCATTGCGCTGGATGAAAAATATCCGGATGTTGATCCTTTGACGGTACGATTTGTCGACCTTTCCGATTGGGTTCAGTCACTTGAAGCGTTTGATGACGACCCAGCTCACTGTGGTGAACGGGTATTAGAGGCAATTCAGATGGCGTGGATCGAAGAGCGCGAGTAGCGGGCGCAGTCATTAGCCACTTGCAAGATTGCTAGATTCCGGCTAAGGCGTTAAAATATCTATTGAATTCGGTCATGCAAACCCGCCTTGTGCGGGTTTGCTGTTATTTAGAGCATATCGCGGAGTAATCATTTAATGTCCATTGAGCGTACCTTATCCATTGTTAAACCTGATGCCGTTGCCAAGAATCATATTGGTGAGATCTATAGCTGTTTTGAAAAGGGTGGCTTGAAAATCGTTGCCGCCAAAATGATGCAGCTGACGCGCGAGCAGGCAGAAGGTTTTTACGCGGTACATAAAGAGCGTCCTTTCTTTAATGATCTGGTGAGCTTTATGATCTCTGGTCCAGTGATCGTTCAGGTACTGGAAGGTGAAAATGCGATCCTCAAACATCGTGATCTGATGGGCGCGACCAATCCTGCTGAAGCGGCTGAAGGCACCATCCGTGCACGCTTTGCCAGTAGTATTGATGAAAATGCAGTGCATGGTTCTGATGCCGCGGATACCGCACAGAATGAGATTGCATTTTTCTTTGAGCCCAACGAGCTGTGCGCACGTACTCGCTAACTAATAGATTGGGTAATGATAGTTTGGAGACACAATCCAAAGTTAACCTGCTGAATCTCGATCAGCAGGCAATGAAGGCCTTCTTCGCCGAGCGGGGCGAGAAGGCCTTTCGTGCTTCTCAGCTATTGAAATGGCTCTATCAACAAGGCGTCGATGATATCGATACCATGACCAATCTCGGTAAAGCGCTGCGTACCAAGTTGAAAGAAGCGTGCGAGATCGTGATGCCTGAGGTGGTTTACGAGCAGCCCTCAAAAGATGGTACGGTGAAATGGTTGTTGCAGCTTGCTGATGGTAACTGTATTGAAACTGTCTATATTCCCGAAGGTGATCGCGGCACCTTGTGTGTTTCATCTCAGGTCGGCTGTGCACTTAAATGTAGTTTCTGTTCTACTGCTCGCCAGGGCTTCAATCGCAACCTGGAAGTTCACGAGATCATCTCGCAGGTGCGTATTGCTGCCCGTACATTGGGTGGTGGTGTGAAAGATGGTCGCGCCATCACCAACGTGGTGATGATGGGGATGGGTGAGCCACTGCTTAACTTTGATAACGTTGTCAGTGCGATGGATCTGATGATGGACGATCTCGCCTTCGGGCTTTCCAAGCGTCGCATTACGTTAAGTACTGCGGGCGTGGTGCCGGCGTTAGATCAATTGCGCGAAGTCTCTGATGTTAGTTTGGCCGTTTCGCTGCATGCCACCAATGATGAGCTGCGTAACGAAATTGTGCCAATCAACAAAAAATATCCAATCAAGGAGTTGCTTGAGGCGTGTCGGCGTTATATCGCAGACAAGCCACATCGCAAGGTGACCTTCGAGTATGTGATGCTTGAGGGCATCAATGATAGTGTTGCTGAAGCAAAAAAACTGGTTAAACTGCTTGAAGGCATCCCATCCAAGGTTAATCTGATTCCATTTAATCCATTTCCAGAAACGGACTACCAGTCATCCAGTCGAGAGGTGATTGACCGTTTTCAGGAGACACTGATTAATGCAGGTCTGGTGACGATTCGGCGTAAAACTCGCGGTGAAGATATCGATGCCGCCTGTGGTCAGCTGGTGGGTAAGGTGAAGGATCGTAGTCGACGAAGCGCTAGCTTCGGCGTAATAAAACAGGTGAGTTAGTGAGCATAAAAAGCCTTTGTCGTATGATAATCTCTATCACGATGCTACTGGTGTTAATGGCCTGTACCTCTGATGCGGTAAGAAAGAAATCAGATGGCGAGAGTTCAGCTTCGATCAATGCGCGGCTTGGACTTGCCTATATGCAGCAGGGTGACTATGAAGCCGCATTGGAGAAATTACAGCGGGCGCTCGAACAAGACCCTGATCAGGCGACCGCTCATCACTATATTGCTGAGCTTTATCGACAGCTTGATTCTCCGCAGGAGGCTGAAAATCACTATAAAGTAGCCTTGAAATTGACGCCCAAAGATCACTCATTACAAAACAATTATGGTGTTTTTCTTTGCGATCAGAAGGATTATGTCGCTGCTGAGCAAAGCTTTTTGATGGCTGTACAGACCGCGCCAGTGACGGTGGCGCGCTACGAGTTTTATGAAAACCTTGCGCAGTGCCTGATGCGAAAACCTGATCGGGCAAAGGCAGAAAAATATTTCAGGGTCGTCCTGGAGGCCAATCCACGCATGCCGGTGACATTGTATCAAATGGCGCGCTTAAGTTTTGATGAAGGGAAATATCTTCGCGCAAGGGCATTTTTTCAACGTTTTGTTGAAGTCTCTACACATACAGCTGAAACACTGTGGCTTGGTGTGCGGATTGAACGTGAGTTAGGCGGTATCAAGGCGGCAGGCGAGTATGCGCGTCTGTTGAAAGTGAATTTTCCGTTAGCGGATGAAACCGTAACATTGATGGAGTCTGAGCAATAATGAAAGATTCACCAGTCAGTGATAGTGATGCCGAACAGAAAAGATTCAGTTTTGATATGCAGCCTGCAAAGCATCGTGCAGCCGCGGCGGTTGAGGCTGTGCCTGAGGCAGCGCATACGTTGTCTGGTGATGAGTCTGTTGAATCTAATAATGTTATCGATGGTGTTGATGATGTGTCGGATGAGATTGAGATGACCAGAGGCACACAACATAATGATCATGGTACGCCACCTGGTGGTGTGCTTTCTGCTGAACGTAGACGGCGCGGTTTTTCGGTGGCTGATATCGCCAGCCAACTGTTTCTGACCGAAGCGCAGATTACCGCACTGGAAGCGGATGATTACGATCAGTTTCCTGCGGCGATCTTTGTTACCGGTTACATTCGTAACTATGCACGTCTGCTCGACCTGCCAGCCGATCCGTTAGTCGAGTTGTTCAATGCGCAGAACAGGCAATCAGTGCCTAAGCTGGATCGTGTTAATCGGACAGCCTCTACAGTCTCTAAAAGTAATATGCCGCCACTTGATCCGCGTTTTATTGGTGGTGCTGTTGCTGTAATTGTGTTGATACTGTTGCTGTGGTGGGGAATGTCATCGGACGAAGAAGCGACAGTTGTGATTGATGATACAGCGATGGTTGATAGTGACTCCGCGATTGTCCCACCATTGCCTGCAAAAGATCCTTTTGTTACACCAATAGAACCAATAGCGCCTGAAGTGACAACACCTGCGCCTAAAACGATCACGCCTGCTACGGTGGGTAAAGAGGCAGCTGATGATGTAGAGGCTGAAAGTGTTCTGGAAACAGCGACAGAAATAGAGCCAGAATTTTCTGCAGAGTCATGGGTTGAAATCACCGATGCCAACGGGCGACGTGTGATGTTTGGCCTTGGTAAACCGGGTCAGACAAGAGCGCTGAGTGGTAGTGCGCCATTCAATATCCTGTTGGGTAACTCTCCTGCTGTGACGATGACTTATAATGGCGAACCTTTTGATCAAAGCCGTCTTGCACGAGGCAAGGTGGCGAGGTTTACGCTTGGTAAAGGCGCTGAATAAAACGAAGGTATGGTGCTCCAATGAAAACGACTTCACAAATTATACGGCGTAAATCGAGACAGATCATGGTAGGTGATGTGGCTGTTGGTGGGAACGCACCGATCGCGGTGCAGAGTATGACCAACACCGATACCTGCGATGTCGAAGCGACGGTTGCACAGATCGAAGCGCTGCAAAAAGTGGGTGCCGATATCGTGCGTGTCTCGGTGCCAACGATGGATGCCGCAGAGGCCTTTGGCAAAATTCGTCAACGCGTCACGATACCGCTTGTGACCGATATCCATTTTGATTACAGGATCGCACTGCGTGTTGCAGAACTTGGCGCTGATTGCCTGCGAATCAATCCCGGTAATATTGGTAAGGACGAGCGAGTGCGGGCAGTGGTGGATAGTGCACGCGACCATAACATCCCGATTCGCATTGGCGTCAATGCGGGATCGTTGGAGAAAGAGCTACAGGTGAAGTATGGTGAACCGACCTCCGACGCGCTGGTGGAATCTGCACTGCGCCATATCGATATTCTGGATCGTCTCGATTTTCAGCAGTTCAAGATAAGCCTCAAGGCCTCTGAGATCTTTATGACGGTTGCGGCCTATCGCACGCTGGCCACGCAGATTGAACAGCCACTGCACCTTGGCATTACCGAGGCGGGTGGCTTACGTTCCGGCACGGTGAAGTCATCGATTGGATTGGGCATGTTGTTGAACGACGGCATCGGCGATACCATTCGTATCTCACTTGCCGCTGACCCGGTAGAGGAGATCAAAGTTGGTTTCGATATACTGAAAAGCCTACGCCTACGTAGTAAGGGGATCAATCTGATCGCCTGTCCTTCCTGTTCACGCCAGCAGTTTGATGTGATCTCGACCGTTAATGCGCTGGAGGCGCGTTTTGAAGACATCACTGACCCGCTTGATGTGGCGGTGATTGGCTGTGTCGTTAATGGTCCAGGTGAGGCGCGTGAGGCCGATGTAGGGCTGACCGGCGGTTCGCCAAACCTGTTGTATGTGGACGGTAAGCCGGATCATAAACTGAGTAATGAGGCACTGGTTGATGAGATCGAGCGAACAGTACGTGTCCAGATTGCGCAACGTAAAGCAGCGGGTGTTGTCGGTAGTGACGATGTCGTCATTCCATTACAGGAGCTGAAACGCTGATTACGGCGTCACCATCCATTCAGTGCAAAATCAGATCACCCGAATAGTACAGGAACAACCTTGTCCAAGAGCATAAAAGTAGTGCGCGGCATGCACGACATCCTGCCGCAGCAGAGCCCATTGTGGCAGCACCTTGAAGCGTGTGTGCGCCAGGTGGTGCAGGCCTATGGCTATGATGAAATCCGTATGCCGATCGTCGAAAAGACCGAGCTCTTTGTGCGGACGATCGGTGAAGTGACCGATATCGTCGCCAAGGAGATGTATACTTTTAATGATCGCAACGGCGATAGTCTGACACTGCGTCCGGAAGGGACCGCCTGCTGTGTGCGTGCCTGCATCGAAAATGGTCTGTTGTACAATCAAGTGCAGCGTCTCTGGTATAGCGGCCCGATGTTTCGTCACGAGCGCCCACAAAAGGGACGCTATCGTCAGTTCTACCAAACCGGTGTCGAGGCCTATGGGCTAGATGGACCGGACATCGATGCCGAACTGATCATGATGACGGCGCGTTTGTGGCAACTGCTGGGGCTTGAAGGGCTGGAGTTGCAGATCAATACGCTCGGCACACCAGTCACTCGTGCCGCGCATCGCGAAAAGCTGGTCAAGTATCTGGAAGGCAATCGTAATCTGCTCGATGAAGAAAGTCTGTTGCGGCTGGAGAAAAATCCCCTGCGTATTCTCGACAGTAAAAATCCGACGATGCAAGCGATGATTGAGGGTGCGCCGCAGCTGCTCGATTATCTGGATGATGAGTCGCGTGACCATTTTGATACGTTGAAGTCACTGCTTGACGGTGCCGGGATTGCCTATCGCATTAACCCAAGGCTGGTACGTGGTCTCGACTATTATCAAAAGACGGTATTTGAGTGGGTCACTCATGACCTGGGTGCACAGGGTACGGTCTGTGCCGGTGGTCGTTATGATGGCCTAGTGGAGCAGTTGGGCGGCAAGGCAACACCCGCCATCGGTTTTGCGATGGGGATGGAGCGTCTGCTGACTTTGATTGAAGACCGTGGCTTGACAGTGCTGGATTCGGCTCCGCACGCCTATTTAGTGTTGGTAGGTGATTTGGCAGTGTCACAGGGGTTATTATTGGCTGAACAGTTGCGCAGTGCACTGCCAGGATTACGGTTGCGTAGCCACTGCGGCGGCGGTAGCTTTAAGAGTCAGATGAAAAAGGCAGATAAGAGCGGTGCACAACTAGCGCTGATCCTCGGTGAAGATGAGATTGCACAGCAGCAAGTGAGCGTGAAACATCTGCGCGCCGAACAGCCGCAAGCATCAATCGGGCATGATGCCCTGACACAGTACCTGAAAGAAGCATTGCTAACAGATTAAAGTGGCGCTAACGCGCATGATTGCGGTAACGAACAGACCAAAAACGAACATAAATAGAGGATGCAGACGTGGTAGCTCACACAACTGAAGAAGAACAGATCGAATCGATCAAGAAGTGGTGGAAAGAGAATGGTACATCGGTCGTAATTGGACTGGTGGTCTGTTTTGGTGTGCTCATTGGCGGCAACTACTGGGTGCAACATAACGCCTCACAGCGACAGAACGCATCACTTGAATATTCACAACTGCAGGATGATCTGCGACTGACGCGGAGTGACGCCGTGTTAAAACGTGGTGAACACATCATCAATAATTTTTCTGACACCCCCTATGCTGTGTTGTCGGCATTTGCGATTGCAAAACTGAAGGCCGATGAAGGTGATCTGCTAGCTGCGCGTGCGCGCCTGCAGTGGGTGCTTGATAACAGCAAGCAGTTGGAGTTTCTGCACATGGCGCGTTTGCGGATGGCGACAGTGATGTTGGCCGAAGGCAATGGTGATGGTGCGCTGGCCCTGCTGGGGGCTGCTGATGCTGGTGAGTACTTGCCACTTTATGAAGAGCTTAAGGGAGACATCTATGTGTCTCTATCGCAACAGGATAACGCACGTAGCGCCTATGAAAAGGCACTAAAGGCTAACGATAAGGGTGATAACAGTATGTTGCAGATGAAGCTGGATGACCTCGGTGGTGAGGGCTCATAGCAATCATGAGTGGTTCTGCTGCACGAACTCGATTACGAGTCCGTTTTTTTCTGTTAAGCGCAGCCAGTTTGTCGCTATTTGCCATTTTATCGCTGACAGGTTGTACTGGCACGCTGACGCTCGATTCACATCCGACACCGCTGGAACGATTGCAGCCCACGGCAAGTGTCACACCTGTCTGGTATAAACAGCCGCAGTCACGTGTTGATGGATGGGAAGGTTCACCTGTTATTGAGATCAAAGATAAACAGTTATTTATTGCCCATCCGCGCGGCCGTGTGCGCGCACTGGATACCGAGTGCGGTTGTCGTTTGTGGGATGTCGATACCGCTGCGTCACTAACGGGGGCGGTGGGCAGTGGTGATGGTTACCTGTTTCTAGGTACCCACAAAGGTGAGGTGTTGGCGCTCTCTAGCAAAGATGGTTCATTGCAGTGGCGTAGTAAGCTTTCCAGTGAAGTGATGAGTGCACCTCAGGTTTCGCAAGGTGTGATGGTGGTGCGGACCAATGATGGCAAGATGTTTGGCCTCAATGTACAGAACGGAAAACGTCTGTGGGTTTATGAAACGATCGTGCCATCGCTGAGCCTGCGTGGCGTCGGTGCACCGCTGGTTGTCGATGGCAAGGTCTTTGCCGGGTTTTCAAATGGCAAGGTGGCTGCACTGTCGGTCAGTAATGGCAAGTTGCAGTGGGAAAAAGTAGTCTCCCTTGCTAAAGGGCGTTCAGAACTGGAGCGACTGGTTGATGTCGACGCAGAACTTGCCTATCGCAACGGTATTTTGTATGCCGTTGCTTTTCAGGGGCGACTGGTTGCGCTTGATATCAATTCGGGGCGCATTGTCTGGGCGCGTGAATTTTCTTCACATAGTGGGATCGTGCTCGATGAACAGCAACTTTATATTAGTGATGACGATGGACAGGTATTAGCGCTGGATAGGCGTACCGGTGCTACCCTGTGGCGACAGAATAAATTGATGAGACGCAAGATCAGTGCGCCAGTGATGCATGATGGAAATATCGTTGTGGGCGACTATGAAGGGTACTTGCACTGGCTCTCGGTTGAAGATGGCAGTTTTATGATGCGTCGCATTGTTGATGATGTGGCCGTGATGCAGCAGCCACTGGTGATTGATGATATCCTCTATTCAGTGAGTCACATGGGCACGATTACTGCCCTACGAGTGGATAAGCCATGAAGCCGGTAATCGCACTGGTCGGACTGCCCAATGTTGGCAAGTCGACACTCTTTAATCGTTTGACCCGGACGCGTGATGCGTTGGTCGCCGACCAACCAGGGTTGACGCGCGATCGTAATTACGGTGAAGGCAAGGTGGGTCCGCATCCCTATATTGTCGTCGATACTGGTGGGCTGGGTGATGCCACTAAAGGTATCGATGGCTTGATGATGGATCAGGCGATGGTCGCGATCGATGAGGCCGATGCAGTGCTCTTTCTGGTCGATGGACGGGCCGGACTTTCGGCCGGTGATCGAACGATTGCCGACCGCCTGCGTCGTTCCGGTAAACCGTTAATGTTGGTGATCAACAAAGCGGAAGGGCGGGATGTCGAGCTGATCTCCAGTGAGTTCCATGAGCTTGGTTATCCCCACATGGTCGTGATTTCCGCGGCACATGGTGAAGGGGTGTCCGATATGGTGACGGAAGTGTTCGAGCACCTGATTGAAGTCGATGAGGATGTCGAGGAAGAGGAAGATGGAACGCGCAGCATCAAGGTCGCAATTTCGGGACGTCCCAATGTCGGTAAATCTACGCTGGTTAATCGCATCCTCAAAGAAGATCGTGTCCTCGCTTTTGATCGCCCCGGCACGACACGTGATAGCATCCGCATCCCATTTAAGCGGGGTAAACAGGACTATATATTGATTGATACCGCTGGTATGCGACGTCGAGGTCGTGTCAGTGAGGCGGTTGAGAAGTTTAGTTCAATAAAGGCGTTGCAGGCGATCAGTGAGGCTGATGTTGCCATCCTCGTGATCGATGCCCATGCAGGTGGGATTTCGGAGCAAGATACTAAAATCCTCGGCTATGTGCTGGAGAGTGGCAAGGCGTTGGTGATTGCAGTCAACAAATGGGACGGTATGGATGAATACGACCAGCAACGTGTCAAAGATGAATTACAACGTCGTCTGGCCTTCATCGATTTTGCCGAGATCCACTTTATTTCAGCATTGAAGGGTAAGGGTGTTGATGCGCTGTTTAAATCGGTACAGCGGGCTTATCACTCTGCACAGCAGGCGCTATCAACGCCACAACTGACACGTATCCTCGCCGAGGCCGTAGCTCAACATGCACCGCCAGCGGTGCATATGCGACGTATTAAACTACGATATGCGCATCAAGGTGGCCATCGTCCACCGTTGATCGTGATCCATGGCAACCAGACCGACAGCGTCCCGGATAGCTATGTGCGTTATCTTGAGAAGACCTTTCGTAAGGCCTTGAAGCTTGAAGGGACGCCGATCAAGATCGAATTCAGAACCAGCGACAACCCGTACAAGGGGCGTAAAAACGTACTCACCGATCATCAGCAAGATAAGCGTAAACGTTATAAGCGCTTTCTTGGGCGGCGTGATAAGAAACATTGAGGTTGTTTTTCCACTTATTGTGGAGCTTGTTTAATGTTTGAGTATGGTTCCCTGATGATTCATAGATTTATGATACTAAAGCCTCATTCCAGCCTCGAACGAGTTTGAAATATACAGTTTTTCGCTATGTGGGATATGTCAAACCTGTCTGGCAAATAGAGTTTGAGAGCCTCTGATGAATTGTCATGCGACCGAAGGAAGTGCCCTGTGGTATGGGAGTGCAGTGACGCCGAAATCTCCTAACTCAATGATTCTCAAAGGATAGAGGATGTTTTACTTTGCTCGTAATAACACATTTGGCAATTAATCAGAGTTTCCCTGGGTATATAGTTTCTTAAGACACCATCAGGCCTTGTCACACCTCAAGCACGCTTAAAAATATTTAAGTAACCCCCAGTGATGTCGATAATTTTTAACAGACCGTTAATATAGAGTGGCATTATATGGAACTTCAGGGCGCCTCAACAGACAATATTCGTAACTCTGTGTTACTTCCATTTGTTAGTGAAGCTATTCATA
The DNA here is from genome assembly GCA_945787155.1 of uncultured Gammaproteobacteria bacterium. Classification (GTDB taxonomy): domain Bacteria; phylum Pseudomonadota; class Gammaproteobacteria; order SZUA-140; family SZUA-140; genus SZUA-76. Next base: position 25,629 of record CALZHD010000035.1, read on the forward strand.
CGCTAAATACAATGACCGGTTTAAAGGCCTCCAGTGATCTTTTGACGTATCATGATCCCCTTAATGTCTTTACATTTAAAGATTTTGCTGTCTCTATCAATACTACTTTTACCAATGGCGTTACCAACAATATTGTGATGATGTTTGATCAGGAAACTGCCATCATCATTGGCAATCAGGTACGTTCAGTTTTGCTTGGCTCAACTGAGACTGCCTCCTCGCTCAATGAGGATGTAAAAGAAGCCCTTGCAGAGTTGCTGAATACCATAATTGGACTAGCAACCCGTGAAATTAATGAGACAAATCACAAAATTTCTTTTGGACCGCCGTTGTATCTTTATAGTAAGGAAGATAGTGAATTTCTGCTAGAAGGTATTAAACAGATTATGACTGTGCCTATAGAATTGGAAAACATAGGTCGCATTCATTTAAGTTATCTCACGCGATAGTTAATTGGAATGAACGTATGTTAGATAAAGAAAAAAATATTCTACTTGTTGATGACACCGTGATAATGCGCGAAGGACTGCGCCGAGTATTGGCATCTATGGGTTATGAAAACATCTTACAGGCTGAGAATGGCAAGCAAGCGTTAAAAATAATCTCAAGTGGTGAACATGACATTGGTGTGGTGTTTCTAGATATCGTTATGCCGGTCATGGACGGAAAAACAGCGCTGAAAACAATTCGCGAAACAAATAAAGAACTGCCCGTGGTCATGCTGACCTCTAAGGCAGATAAAGACTCAATCATTGAATGCAGTAAGCTTGGTATGACTAGCTATGTTTTAAAGCCAATTAATGCTGTCGAAGGCCCCGGTATTCTTTCAGATATTTTTATCAAACTCTAGATTACTCACTAATATGTGAATCAGGTCTTTTTCTGATTGTGGTTCAATATAAGTAAGTGATAAAGATTTAATGCAGTCGTAGTAACTGGAGTGGTTTTTTTGTTTCTTTGACGCCCTTCTTATAAAATCCCAAGAACGCTTTCCCTTGATTGTGAAAATGGCGCGAACCCAGCCAATCGGGTTCACGCCATTTACATGGTAAATTACAACTATTGATTGTGCGTGGATTCTATTTGGCTTCGCCAATCATTGAAGTTGCTGGAAGCGTATTGAAAACGTGTACATCGCGTTGTGGAAAAGGAATTGAGATGCCTTCAGCATCGAAACGTTCCTTCACCTTGCGGGTTACATCCCAGTACACCGTCCAGTAATCGCTGGTTAGTGTCCACGGCCGTACTATAAAGTCTACTGATGATTCACCTAGTGCATGCAGTTTGACAACCGGTTCGGGGGTTTTCAGGACTAATTCATGCCCATGGATAATCTCCCACAAGACCCGCTCCGCATGCGCAATGTCATCACTGTAACCAATACCGAAAGTCATATCTACACGGCGATTTTTTAATGCGGTAACATTTCGAATAACATCACCCCAAATCTTATTATTAGGAATGATCAGTTTTTGATTGTCAAACGTCAGCACCGTTGTCGAGACGAGGCTCATCTGCTGAACCTTACCCGTTACGCCACCTGCCTCGATAGCATCACCAACATCATAAGGGCGGTAGACAAGAATCATCATGCCTGATGCGAAATTCGATAGTGTGTTTTGCAATGCGAAACCGACGATGAAACCGATGACGCCGAGGCCAGCAAGCAGCGGCGCAATTTCGACGCCGAGTTGTGACAACGCCACCAGTACACCGATCAACATTACCACTTTCGATGAGGCTGAAATGAAAAACTCCTGGAGTAGTTGGGAGATGGTCAGTTTTGAGGTGGATACCGTTTTTTTGACGATTCGACCGATTAATTTCGATAGGATCTTGAATAGCGTCAAAATAAGAAAAAAGACGACGATGTTGAGTAGTACGCCAGGCCCGTTTTCTAATAGCCAGTCTAATGCGTCGCTGTACCACTGATTAATCAGTCCAGAGATGACTTTTTTATCAAAAACATCGCCGGTAATTTCACCCGTTACCTGCACCAAAAGCTGGCTGTAGAGGGTGGTGTCAAGGCCGCGCTTTTCCATAATCGCGATTAATGCGCGTAGACTGACAGTGGCGCTATCCATCTTCTCGTTGAGTGCCGTGAGCTTAGTCTCAAGCGACTGCTGATCGCTATCGTTTGCTTTTGCCATACGGGCCTTTAGTTTGGCAATCTGGTTGTTTGTCAATTCGATGAGACCAGCAAGGCTAGAGGCGCGAGCATTGAGGCCTTCGTCGAGCAGCTCGAGATCTTTTCTCGCCTCTAACCCCAATAGAAGCTTGCGCTCGGTATTTTGAAACAGTTCTTTGATTAACTTATCAAGTACGCTAGCCTGCTCAGCGATCTGTTGCTCGCGCTCGAACATGTCTTCGGGACCAAGTTTTTCACGGTCTTTTCGTAATTCGTCGATAGTCTTTTTAGTGGTGATGATATCGTTGCGTATGATGGGGGATTCCGCATCGACCAGTTTTTTCAATCGCTCGGTTAATGCGCTTGTGTCGAGTTTATCTTCTTCCTGTTTTTTGAGATTGGTAATGAGGTCGCTCAGGAGTTTACGAAAATCAGTTTTTTTGCTGGAAATTTGGGTAGCCAGCAGCGCATGATCTTCGCCACTTGCTTTTTTTAATTCGCTGCGGTGTTTAGTTAGTTGCTCCTGCAATTCGTCGACCTGGATCAGCAATTCATTGCTTTTGCTGACTAGTACGTGAATTTCAGAAGCGACCACCGCATCGCCTTTCACTTTATCTTCGGCGAGCGTGATATTGCTGGCAACCAGGGATAATGAAAGAATAATAAAGTAGAAAAAAAATGTTTTATATCTCGTCAACATGTGAGTGCCTCAGGTTTTAACAGGGGGAGTTATTGCTATTCTTGGTTGTGCCCTTATTGGCACGGTAAGCGAGCTAAATTTTTTTTATGTCGTATGCGTGAGTCGATCGCGCAAAGTCAGCATTATAAATAAATTACCTTACCCGTATGCATTCCTATCACGGTGAAACCGTGATCCTTGAAAAATGCATTCATAATATTTCTTAGCTATCATCGGGAGGCATTTTTACACTAAGTACTCACCATTAGTCAAATCGTACTAGGGAGAAATAGTAGTAGGAGAGGGGTTATGTGTGAAAGGAATCTATATTTATTAGCATAATCAATTGATTATTAGGCAAGAACAGTATTTATTGCGATGGTGTGAACATATGTCATGCTACAGAAATCGTCTTTGATTAATGCCTTCCTTTGTCGCTACGGTAGGCGACTAGCTCGTCAAGTAGCCACTGCTGAGTCGTAATCACTTTCTCACTGCCACAACGCACAGTATAGGAATTCCCACTAAACGTGCTCTTGCTGGCAGAGCGTTCGATAAAAGCTTCAGTAGAAGTGATGTCATCACGAAAGTAGGCGTACTTTTTATTGATGTGATCTAACGCATCTCGCCCATTGTGCAGTGAGCCGTTGCGGTCGATGATGCAGTCAGTATTGGCGATGAAATTGAGTAGATGCTCCACCTCATGCCGTTGCCCGTTCGGAACATCGGCTAAGGTAGAAGGAAGCTGCCCAAGCAACAACAGTGCGAGCGTCAGGCCTGTTCTAATTCTCACCACTATCTCGCCACCGCAGTGATCTCTACCCGGTGGCTTTTGTCGCCTCGCTGATATTGGAGTGTGATGGTGTCGCCAGCCTTGAGTGACCGCAGCACTTTAGCGTAAGCGGCGAGGTCTTCAATCGGCTTGCCATTAATCTCGCTCAGGATGTCGCCATCTTGTAGTCCCGCGAGTGCTGCGGGTGAGTCGGGCGTGGTGCCGGTGATGCGTACCCCATTACCACTATAGGCAAAGTCAGGGATGGTACCGATGCTGACACGGCGTCCCTGTTTTGTTCTCTGTGAGCGTTTCTGAGGCGCTGATTTGGGCAGCGTAACATTCAGTCCCTCGGGCACATTGGCGAGGTACTCGGCCGCCTCCTTGAGGATCGCGGCGACCTTGACCATGCCTGCGCTATCGACCTGATCAACCGTATCAGCGGGGCGGTGAAAGTCGCTGTGTACCGAGCCAAAGAACTGCACGCCGGGAACGCCAATGTCGTAAAAGCTTTTCTGGTCACTGAAGCCGAGATCGGTATTGATACTCTGTGTCTGGATGCCGGTGACAAAACCAGCGCCGCGGATGATATGCACCAGCTCGCGTGCCGACTGTGTGCCGAAGATAGTCACTGGTCCTGTGCCAACCCGGCCAACGGTGTCGAGATTCAATACCGCGATCGCCTTGCTTGCAGGTAAACGACTCATTGCATGAGTATAGTGCTGTGAGCCGCGTAGGCCGGCCTCTTCAGCGGTGAAGGCGACGAAGACAATGCTGCGCGCAGGTTTCCATTTTTTACTCACCTGGCGTGCCAGCTCCAGCATCACCGCGACACCACTGGCGTTGTCGTCTGCGCCGTAATGGGTTTTGCCTTCATCGCCTTGATGGACGTCGGGCCAGCCGAGGCCGAGGTGGTCGTAGTGGGCGCTGATGACGAGGCTTTCACCAGCGAGTTGCGGATTACTACCGGGCAATATGGCGATGACGTTGGTGAGTTGAGTCTCAGCGAGTGGCGCGTCGACATCTTCCGTCCATTGCTGAAAGTAGCTGTTGTTATCGCCACCGGGCATGAGGCCCGCCTTTTTAAATTCGTCGGCGATATAGTCTGCGGCCCTGTCTAGCTGTGGTGTGCCGAGGCCACGCCCTTGCATTGCCTTACTGGCGAGGAATGCTACATCGGCCATCATCCGTTTTTCAGAGAAAACCGGCGGCAGTTGTGCCAGCGCGGGTGTGGGTGTCAATTTGAAACCATCTTTTTTGGGATTATCGGCATAGTTGAAATCAAGGCTCATCGGTGAACTCAACACCTGCCACTGCCCCTTGGCGACGTTATTGCCCTCGTCGCCTTCAAAGGCGAGGTAGCTGTATTTGCGGTAGTGCGGCAGCTTGCGCGCCAGTGCCGGTACCGCCTCTGCACGACTGGTGGCAAGCCATACCAGGGTTGCGCCACTATTGTTGGGGTGGCGTGCAGTGAGCATCGCCGAATGGTTGCCAGTCGGCAACGATTTATCTTTGAGTCGTAGTGTATCGCCGCTGAGTGTTACACCGTGTGCTGCGACCGCTGTTTTAACGGTATCACTGAAGCGGTTGTTCCAGCCGAGCACCCAAACCGCGCGGTCGCTGGGCAGGGAGTCGATCTCACTATCGAGTTTAATCTGCCACTCACCGGGTTGGTTACGTTGCCACGCCTCTGCCATGGCGCGGTATTCATCAAGCAGTGGTTTATCGGCCTTCGCTGGCAGCAGCATCAACACACGCTCAGCACCAAAACCCTGTGACAGCGCTGCCGGAATCTCTCTGTTATCGAGTCTGCGGAAGAGGTCGAACATCGGGTCGACTTCGATGCGCAGTGGGCGGGCGTCGAATGCAAATGAAATGTCGATCTGTGATGTGGTCATCGACACCATTTCGACATGCGGTTCGCTTTGACCTTCGAGATAGATCATCACCGGGACCTGTAATCTAAACGGTGTACCCGACTGTTGTTGGGTCAACGATGTACTGAGTTGGTATTGCCTGTCTTTTTTTACCACTGTTGCAGTGCTAAGTTTGAGACTCGGGGCGCCGCTGCGTTGTACCCACTGCGCAAAAAATGGTGAGAGGTCTTGATCGCTGACCTGACTGAAGACTGCTTCGACATCGTGGAAGCTAGTGATAGTAAATCGCTGTTTCCGATAGAGCGTCGCCAGCGCACGTACAAAGTCACGATTCCCAAGTTGCTGACGCAGCATGTGGAATAGCATCAATGTCTTGCCGTAGCCAACGGCCTCGGTGGCCGAGCTATGACGTGAGCGGAACTGACTCAGCGGGAAGTCACGTCCATCACTGACGAAATCGCTGTAGCGTTGCAGCACATCGCGACGATAAGCGGTCGCCTTACCGCGCTGTTCGGCGATCAGATGATCGGCAAGATAAGTGGTGAGCCCTTCGGCCCAGTTACCTTTGTCGTAATCAACAAAGACGCCGTTGCCCCACCAGTTATGCAGGATCTCGTGTGGATAGGAGGAGTGCAGAATAAATGGAAAGCGAATCACGCGCGGACCGAGCAGGGTGAACGACGGCATGCCGTAGCCGGTGTCCCAGAAATTTTCGACCATCGCGAACTTTTTGTAGGGGTAGGGGCCGAGTAGTTTGTTGTACATCGAAAGATACTGGGCGGTGGTGTCGAGGTATTTCTGCGCCAGTGCTTCATCTTCGTCGCGCAGGAAGACCATCGCCTCGGTGGCCCCCGCACTCTGGCTATATTCATGATAGCGGTTGGCGATTACGAAGATGTCATCCTGTGGTTGTGCTTCTTTCCACTGTACGACCTGTGTCGCATTGTCTTTTTTGTTGTAGCTACGTACGCCCTGGCTGATGGCTGTCCAATCAGATGGCAGTGTTATGCTGAGATCAAAACTGACGAGCTGGTTCGGCACCACTGGATACCACAGTGTTGAGCCTGCGAGAAAAATACCCTCGGCATTGATTAGCCCGGGTGTCTCTTTGAAACCACGTGCGTACTGTTCGCCTTCTGCACTGATCGGATGATTGATCACGCCGCTGTACTCGAGCGTAATCGGTTGGTTGTCTGCGGTTAGCTTTACACGGTAGTGGTGCTGGATGGAATTGTTCGGTGTGGCCAGGGTCTCAATGGTGTGTGTTGTCGAGGCGGGGTTGAGCCCCTCATGCAGCAAAAATTCAAAATATTCCTGTTTAGCTAAATCGTCGGGCAGTGTAATGGTATCGCGGGCGGTGATCATCGACGTCGCCGGGGCGAGTGTGACCTGCAGTACGTGATGAATGCTCTTGCCTGCATGGGCGGTTGAGGCGACGACACAGGTGATCAATAATAGCAGCTGGAATAGCCGCTGGCGTAGGCGCAGGTGTAGCACAGCGCGGGTCTGTTGAGTCATCATCGGGTCAGTCCATCATCATTATTGGTTTAGCCCGATCATAGCCCAACTCCCTGTTTAACTAAAACCGTATCTGTAGAATGTGCACGCTTCTTGCAGTTCGTGACTACGTGGTTATTACGGCGTTTATTTACGACGGAGAATCAATAATGAAACAGCGGCTTCAGGGTGTGTGTTTTCTACTGTTTGGCATGACGAGTCTATCGCTGCTGGCGCATGAGGTGAAATCACCCATCATGCCAGTGGTCGATGCCTATACTGGCTGGGAGATTAAGAAACCTGCGCTTTCTGAGGCGAATGAACTGCCGATCTGGCAGCTGCCGAATGTTGATCGTGCGGTGGAATCCTACTTCTCCCCTGACAGTAAGCAGTTGATATTTTACGCGAAATCGAAAGCGACAGATGCTTATCATATCAATGTGGCGAGTATTGATGGGCGCAGTGTGCATGAGATCAACGACGTGGGTAACGACGCCTGTTCCTTTTTCTTTCCCGATAACAAACGGGTGGTGTTTACCTCGACCAAAGACAACCTCGACATGCCGCGCGGTAACTGGTCAAAGGTGGGTGACTATCCGCAAGGCGCAGAACTCTACACAGCAGATGTCGACGGCTCCAACGTCAAGCGTCTGACTGATAATCGTCAATATGATGCCGAGGTGTCGGTGTCACCGGATGGTGAGTGGATTTTGTTTACCCGTGAAACCAACGGCATGCTTGACCTGTGGCGTGTGCGCCCGGACGGGCGTGATGAGATGCAGATCACCCATTCAGCTGACTTGCAGGAGGGCGGTGCATTCTATATGCCTGACAGTGAGACGATCATCTTTCGTGCATGGTCGAAGGCAGAGCAGGATAAGCGTGACCACGGCATGGATATCTATACCATTAAACATGATGGCACTGATCTGAAACAGAGAACCAATGATGGGCAGGTCAACTGGGCGCCGTTTCCCGCGCCGGATAATCGGCATTTTGTCTTTGCCAAAATGATTCCCCCTTATAATTTTGAGATCTTTATGATGGATCTCGTAACGAGCAAGCAGACACGACTGACCAACAGTAACGCCTTTGATGGTTTTCCATCGATCTCACCCGATGGCAAGCTGATGTCGTTTTCTTCATCGCGCAGTGCAGAGAAGGGCTCGCGCAAGTTGACGATTTTTTTGATGGATATCAGTTCGCTCGATGTGGGGGCGGTTAATGAGGTGGGTGTGCAGCCGCAGGTGGCATTGCAGTGGCATTAAATAAAGCTTCTTGCCGCCATTGTGATCCCCAGCAATAATAGCGCAGAGGCAAACCCTTTTTGCAGGTGCTTTTGCGGGATTTTTTTCAATAGTATACCGCCAACAATTGCGCCGAGGCTGGCGGCAATAACAACGCCCATTGTCAGCATGAGATCAATTTCAATCGCTTCGGCGTAACGAGTGCCTGCCACTACGGAATTGAGAATGATCAGTACCAACGAGTGTGCCACGGTAATCGGCATCTGTGAGACACCCAGCCAGATCAGTGCGGGTACCAGCAGGAAACCACCACCCACACCGAGTATGCCGGTGAGGATGCCGATGGTGGTGCCGACAGCGGCGGCGAGGAGGTAGTTAAAGCGCTTCTTTTTATTCGTGGGTGTTGGATCGGCCTTCTTCCTGATCAACCAGATTGAAACGACTATTAGCAGCAATGCAAAGAGGATCGACTGCAGTTGTTCGGCGATCATAATGCCGATCCCAGCCCCAGCAAGGCTGCCGATGATGCCACTGATGCCAAAGGTGATCAGCAGTTTCATATGTAGCACTTGCCATGCGCGTTGATGGATTGCCGCTGTCAGGCTGACGGCGGCAACGACCCACAGGCTCATCGCCACCGCTTCTTTAACGGGGATGTCGCCAAAGTAGATCAGCAGGGGGACTGTGGTCATGCCGCCGCCCGCACCAAACAGTGCGAGGATGATGCCGACGGCAAATGCAAGTGGCCACAGTAGCAAGGACATACTTAGCCCTGACCGCAGGCGAGATTGGCGGGGACCGCCTCCATGATTTTTTTCGGGTCGGGTAGATCGAGTGCGTTCATGGTTTGAATAAAGAGATCTCGCGGTTGCGTCATGCGTGGGTTGAACTGCTTCTCTTCTCCGATGGTTGACATGGTATTGCCGCGGTAGTCATGGCCGGGATATACGATGGTTTCATCGGGTAGTGTAAACAGTTTATTACTGATTGAATCATAGAGCAGTCCTGCATCACCTTGTTGAAAATCGGTACGTCCCGTGCCGCGGATAAAGAGCGCGTCGCCGCTAAACACCATGTTGTCGACATGAAAGCTGAGGCAGCTGTCGGTGTGGCCGGGGGTTGTCATGACGCGAAGTGTGTGGCCGCCGAAATGGATTTCATCATTATCATTGAGTGCATGATCAGCACAGGCGACATCACCACCGGTGCTGACACCTGTTTCGCAGCCAGTCACTTCACGTAAGTCACCCGCCGAGGTGATGTGGTCGGCATGGACATGGGTGTCTACTGCATAACGAAGTGTTAATCCCAGCTCATCGATCAATTTTAGATCACGTGTCATCTGCTCTTTTACCGGGTCGATGATGACCGCCTCGCGGCTTTTTTCATCACCGAGCAGGTAGGTGTAGGTGTAGGTATCGTGGTCAAAGAGTTGTCGAAAGATCATCAACTACACTCCTTTGGCTGTTTGTTCCATGGCAGATGTCCCAGCAGTTGTGCCATACCGCACCAGCCTGAGAGGCCTGCAAAGATAAGGCCGGCACCGATAAAGATAGCGAGCCAGATGAATCCGGGGGTGATCAACAGCGAGCCAAGTGCACCTGTTAGTACCAGAATGCCGGCCAGGATTTGAGTCTGCTGCATGATCGGTAGAACGCCTTCAATACGTTTTGTTGGAAATTTATTTGCCTTCCAGTTGGCGAGGCCGCCATCGAGGCTATATACGTTGGTAAAGCCCTGCTCGGCAAGCGTCTCTCTGGCACGCGAACTGCGATTGCCCGATGCGCAAACGAGTACAATTTCACTCTCTTTGGGTAAGTTCAGGGTTTTGATCTTATCCAATGGAATGTTACGACATCTGGCGTCGATGCATTCGGAATTGAACTCGGCTGCAGTGCGTACATCAATCAGGTGATGTCGTTGTCCCTGTTTGATTTTGTTATCAAGTTCTTTAGATGCGATGTTGCTCATCGATGACTCCTGTGTTCAGTCCTGACAATAGATTTTTCTGAGTGCGTTGATTACATCTTCCCATGCGGGATTAGCAATTCGATATTGAATAAAATTCCCCTGCTTGCGGGTTTCAAGCAGCCCCAGCAAGCGCATCTTCGAAAGGTGCTTGGATAGATTGGTCTGTTCGGCCCCGGTGGCGTCCTGCAGCTCGCTGACGGTCATCGGCCCATTGAGCAGGTGGCACAGGACAGTGAGGCGAATCTCATGGGCGATCGCCTTAAGTCCTTCGCTGGCTGCCTCTACAGCTTCTTTTGGAATCTCATTCATGAAGCAAACTATATGGCAATATGATCATTTAGTCAATTGCTTTTTTGTTGTGGCATGTTAAACGGTTGTTATATTTGAGATATTGGACGCATGTTATATTAATCGAGAGCTGCTTTTTGGCCGATATATAGTAGATGGTATGAGTATCCCCATTTTATCTACCGCTCCTGCCGTTTAAATTATGATAATTAATTCATTACCTACTCCAGTGCCAACACTTAACAGTGATGTCATTCGGCCTCAGAAATCGCCGGACTCGTCACCGGAAAGTACTGTGATACAGAATCGCAAGGTGGCCCCGATCCCTGATGCACGAGTGGTGCAGCAGGGTAGTGAGGCCAGCAATGGCAATGGCATCCAGGATCATAAGCAAGATGTGACGTCGGAGAGGGTGGCGCAAGACAGGGGTGATGATCCGGGCGGAAAAGGGCCGGAGGGGGCGAGTGCAAATCGTAGTGAGCTACTGAGTGATGATGAGTTGCGTGAGGTTGAAAACCTTGCACAGCGTGATCGTGAAGTACGTGCGCATGAGCAGGCACATCTTTCTGCGGCGGGGGACCGTGCAACCAGTGGTGCAAGTTTCAGTTATACCACTGGTCCAGATGGCAAGCGCTATGCCACGGGGGGTGAGGTAGGCATCGATACTTCGCCAGTACGTGGTGACCCAGAGGCCACGTTGCGTGCCGCTGCATTGATTCAGCGTGCGGCACTGGCACCTGCAGAGCCTTCTGCGCAGGATAGACAGATCGCGGCAGCGGCATCTGCGATGGCACATGAGGCGCAGACTGAGGTCAGTCAGCAGCGTGCGGAAGAATCGCAGACGAAATCACAGGCAGAGCCAAAATCAGCATCGCAGGCAGCATCGCAGTCAACATCAGGCGATGCGACACCCCCTAAGGCGGACGTTGATACAGCAGGCAACGCTGTTAGTGATTCGCGTGATGAGCAGACAAAGAGTCGACAGCAGCAATTGGAAGATGTTTTTAGTGCGGTGGAACGGGGGCTTGATGGTGACCCTCGAGGGGGAAACCTGGATAACTTTCTACCAGCAGGGCAGGTTGGTAATACGGTGTTGAGATCTACTGAGCGGCCTGCTCAAGAAAGACGGATCGCCATTGAAGAGGATTCCATAGCGCAAAATGTACGTCTAGAGGCGGGGCCGCAGCGTGATGATGAGGTTCGGGCCACACCTGTGGAACCTACTCAGGCTTCAGTCTCAATTGATGAGAGTGTTGTATCCTCCGATGAGCAGTCTGGGGAAGTGGTGGTTGATGCGCGTGATGAACAGATCAAGAGTCAACAGCAGCAATTGGAAGGAATGTTTAGCGACGTCGCACAAGGGCTTGGAGGTGAGCCGCGAGGAACAAATCTAGATTATTTTCTTTAAGTCTTTTGCAGTACGAAAATCGGATAATAAAAAAGGGGCTGACATCGCTGTCAGTCCCTTTTTTTTAGTAATTATTGAGGTGTTTGTCGACAGTGATGATTGCCGACAGGCCTCAGTTATTACTTGATTTCAGACAACAGCTTTGGATTAACAACCAGCTTACGAACACCGTGCGCATGGTCTTCATTGAAGGCGTTATCTTTACACCACTCGCCTACGCTGTTGATGTCAAGCTTGGCACACTGAGGGCGCACACTCCAGCTAACCTGTAGCGGTGAACATGATTGCTCGCTGTACTTAGGGCCGGTGGTAGATCCGAGGAACTCAACAGGCTTGCCAGTGCCGGTAGGCAGCGCTTTTGGCTGATGATAGCCATTCACCATGTTGCCATCATAATCCAGGTCATTGAAGTTCAGTGCATTTGAATCATTGACCAGGGTGAAGACCTGAGTCTCGACACGCAGATCTGGATTGGCTACGCCATCAGAGAGGCATGAACCGAGCGTTGGACCAGGCTTAACGTCACCAGAACTGTGTACCCAGTGAACTTCGATGGTATCACCTGGTTGCAGGTCACCATGCTTACCTTTACAGATGGCTTCTTTGGTGGGTGCCAACTCGGCCTGGCTCAGCTCTTTGCTGATAGCACATTGATAACCGCTATCGTAACCGTGATCACCATCCCCCGCGTAGATAGAGAAATCTTTTGCTTTGTGCTCGGCATTTTCGTGAAAATGGATGTTACACAGATTCATTTCCGTAGATGGTGGCGCCAGAGAAAAGGCGCGCTTATTTTCGCCGCTCAGGTTGTCGATATCTCGCGGTGTCTGTGGGCCAAATCCTTCACAGGCCTTGCCACCACCATGCTTAGCATCCCATCCCATTTTGTCATGACCTTTTTTGTCTTTGCCATGGCCGTGCCCTTCAGATGCCGTGCCATTTACAGAAAATAGGCCAAGCGCCAGGATGATGCCGGCTTGTGTCAATTTACCCAATGCCATTGTTAGCTCCCCTCTTATTGTTGATGTTTGAAGGCCATGTATGACCTTAATTTTTATAATTATCAAAAATTTATATGAACGTTTCTGACCAAATAAAGGCGATTATACTATAAGGTAATCGCGAACTAATCTAGTAAAAAGGGGTGTCACGAAAGGTAAATACGAACATAAGAATGCTATCAGTTAGCTATGGCAGCGAAAATTACACTTTGTGGTGAGGGGTATCTATTAGCCTGGTGCAGTTAGAGATGGGGGTTATGTCATCACTAAGATCAGATTGACGAGCATTGAGGCGATGGCCAACACCTTCCAGAAGGCTACGGGATGGCGCTCAATGAGTGGCTGGAACTCTTTTCTTATCAGTGTGCTATTGGGTTTTTGTATATCGTGGATGAATTCAGAAAGCAGCTGGTAGCGGCATTCGGGATTGAGATGTGTCGCCTTTTCAAGTGCGCCATCGATCCATATGGGTAGTGACGGGTTGTGGGTTCTGGCCGGAATATACGCGATATGTTTGAGGATGTTTTTTGATAATGGTTTGCCATACGGAAGCTTTCCACCGGTGAGCATTTCGTAAGTGATGACGCCGAGTGAAAAGATATCGGCACGATTGGTCGCCGCTTGCTCCAGAAAATATTCCGGTGCGGCGTAATCAAATGTGCCCAATAGCTTGCCACGTTCGATCGGCGCATCGATCTCCTGTATGCCAGCGATTCGGGTAGAGCCGAAATCGACGATCTTGACGGTATCGTGGCTGTCGATCATCAGGTTTTCTGGTTTCAGATCCTGGTGTAGCATCTCCTGGCGGTGAAATGCACGTAGCCCTTGTGCTGCTTGTTCAATGATATTTCGCACTTCGGCGAGCGAACATTCTGGATTGTCATCCATCCATGTGCGCAGTGTCTGGCCATCGATATACTCGGTAACGTGGTACAGGAATCGGCGCTGTTGTTTGGGCTCTAGTACCTTCAGTACATGGCTATTATTGATGCGCCGTCCGGCCCACTCTTCATGCAGAAAGCCATCGATATATTCGGCGTCATCTTCGAAGTTTACCGAGGGTGTTTTGATGGTCACCATGGTCTCGTTATCCTGATCGACGGCGAGGTAGAGCTGCGAGCGATTACTGGCATGTAGTTCGCGTACAATTTTGTAGCCATCCAGCACCATGCCTATTTCCAGCGGCGGTGGAAAGGGCAGGTCAGTGAGGTGTTGAAAAAACTCCTCTTCATTTTGTTGTGGCAGGTGGTCAATCTCGATGACCTGGCAGGTGACGTTATCCTCACTGCCGTTCTCCAGTGCACGTCGCACGAGCGTCTTTGCAGCGCGTTCGGGCTGGCCACGTAGTTCACGCAGGGTAGTGGTTAACTCCTTGTGGCTGATGAATTCATGCACGCCATCGGTGGTGAGTAGAAAGAGGTCGCCTTCCTCGACGGGTAGATTGCGATAATCGATTTCGACCAGTGAATCAGCGCCCATGGCACGGTTTAGAAACGCCTTTTCGTTGCTGCCCCAGGTCTGGTGGTCACGCGTCAGGCATTCCAGGTCTCCCTGTTGTGACATGTGATAGATGCGGCTATCGCCAACATGAAAGAGATGAGCAGTGGTCGATTTGATGACCACGCTGCTCATTGTCGTCAACAGATTATGTGAGGTGGTACAGGCGCGCTGGTTTTGGCTATAGAGCCAGTGATTGAGTGCCCCGAGAATGCGTTGTCCCGAGGATTTGACGGTCCACGATTCAGGGGTGCTGAAGTAGTCGTTGAGAAAACCGCGTACACAGGCTTCGGCCGCTTCTCGTCCTCCTTCGGCACTGCTGACGCCATCGGCGATGATGATGGCCACCCCTTTGGTGGTGAGGGTTGGTTCTTCTGGCACCATG
>CALZHD010000036.1 GCA_945787155.1 uncultured Gammaproteobacteria bacterium
TTGATGGCCCACACCTATAGCCACCTCTACCAGATCCCAACCACTGGACTGCGCTTCTTCACCGTCTATGGCCCATGGGGCCGCCCTGATATGGCGCTGTTCATGTTCACCAAGGCAATCATCGAAGGCAAACCGATCGATGTCTTCAATTACGGTAAATGCCAGCGTGATTTTACCTATATCGACGACATCGTAGAGGGGGTCATTCGCACACTCGATCACACCGCTACCCCAAATCCAGACTGGTCAAGTGACACCCCGGATACCGGCACCAGTTACGCCCCGTACCGCATATACAACATCGGCAACAACCAGCCAGTGGAATTACTGCATTTTATCGAGGTAATAGAGGAGCGCTTAGGAATGCAGGCTGAGAAAAACATGCTGCCACTACAGCCAGGTGATGTCCCGGCAACCTACGCCAACGTCGATGACCTTATGAATGACGTAGGCTTCAAACCAGCAACATCGATCGAAGCTGGCATTGCAAATTTCATTGCGTGGTACCGTGACTACTACAACGTATAGCTCCATAATAGACGAATTCGGATTAATTTAAATATGATAACAAAAGCCGTTATTCCCGTAGCAGGGCTTGGCACACGGATGTTGCCAGCGACCAAAGCCATCCCAAAAGAGATGCTACCCCTTGTTGATAAGCCTCTAATTCAATATGTCGTCAACGAGTGCATTGAGGCAGGTATTAAAGAAATTATTTTAGTCACACACTCATCAAAAAATGCAATTGAAAATCATTTTGATAAATCTTTTGAACTAGAAACAACGCTTGGAAAAAATGTTAAACGGAAGTTATTACAGGAAATACAGACGATCTGCCCAAAAGACATCACCATTATGCATGTCCGTCAGGGCGAAGCAAAAGGGCTGGGGCATGCCGTTGCTACTGCTCGCCCATTAATCGGTGATAATCCATTTGCCGTAATACTACCCGATGTATTAATCGATGATGCTGCTTGCGACCTTAAAAATGATAACCTTGCAGCAATGATAGATCGCTATGAAAGTACTCACGCCAGTCAGATCATGGTCGAGCCAGTCGCTAAAGAACAAGTCTCCAATTATGGTATCGTCGACTGTAATGGGGCAACATTATTGCCTGGTGATTCTGCCAAAATGGTCAAAGTCGTTGAGAAACCACAAATCGATGAAGCGCCTTCAAACCTGGCCGTTGTTGGTCGATATGTGCTTTCATCAAAAATATGGAATTTACTAGAAAATACGGTTCCCGGCACTGGTAATGAAATTCAGTTAACGGATGCCATTGCTGACTTAATTGAACTGGAAACCGTCGAAGCATTCCACATGACGGGAAAATCTCACGATTGCGGTTCAAAACTTGGCTACATGAAGGCATTTGTTGAATACGGAATGAGACACCCGGAAAAGGGTGCGGAATTCAGAAAATATTTGAACTCGATCCGCACTTAAAGAGGCATGGAGCAAAACGAAAAACCTGAATGATACAAGGATATAATAGGTGAGCTTTAAGACAAAATCGCCTTTCTGGGAGTATTTCTTCTTGCGCACTACCGTGATGACTTTCTTAATAATAATCCAATAAAAAGGCCACGTGCTATCAGATAACACGTGGCCTTTTTGGATTACGCCAGATCGATATTATTTATAGTAATCGATCATCTGTTCCAGAGACTTGGCCTTGATCTTTGAAGCCTGACCAGCACAGCCAAACGACTCGTAACGCGCCTTACAGATTTCTGACATCGCTTTGGTAGATTCCTTCAGGAACTTACGTGGGTCAAAGTTTGAGGTGTTCTCGGCCAGGAATTTACGTACCGCGCCGGTAGAGGCCATCCGTAAATCAGTATCGATATTGACCTTACGCACACCAGACTTGATCCCTTCAACGATCTCTTCAACAGGCACGCCATAGGTCTGTCCCATGTCACCACCGTAGTTATTGATGATCTCTAACCACTCCTGAGGTACAGATGAAGAGCCATGCATCACCAGATGTGTGTTAGGAATCACTGCGTGAATCTCTTTAATGCGATCAATCCGCAGTACAGCACCTGTCGGTGGCTTGGTAAATTTATAGGCGCCATGAGAGGTGCCGATCGCGATCGCCAAAGCATCAACATTGGTTTTTTCGACGAAGTCTTTTGCTTCATCTGCGTTAGTCAGCAGCTGATCCATATCCAGTGCACCTTCTGCACCATGGCCATCTTCTTCACCCATCATGCCAGTTTCCAGCGATCCCAGACAACCCAGCTCACCCTCTACAGAGACACCACCTGCATGCGCCATATCAACCACCTTGCGAGTCACGTCAACATTGTACTCATATGATGAAGGGGTTTTCATGTTAGCCATCAAAGAACCATCCATCATGACTGATGAAAAACCAGACTGGATAGAGCGCAGACATACCGCAGGCTCAGAACCGTGATCCTGATGCATCACAACAGGAATATGAGGATACTGCTCAACCGCTGCAGAGATCAAATGACGTAGAAAAGGTTCGCCCGCATAAGAACGCGCGCCTGCAGAGCCTTGCATGATCACAGGTGAATCAACAGCATCAGCTGCTTGCATGATTGCGTGAACCTGCTCCATATTATTTACATTGAATGCGGGCATGCCGTAGCTGTTTTCAGCAGCATGATCCAGTAATTGGCGTAATGAAATTAGGGCCATTTTCTGTTTCTCCTATAGTTTAAGTTAATTATGTTTAAAAATTTTATAACACGTTATATATCGAGAAGAACTTAATGATCAAGCCCCGATGCGAACAATTTTCATCGAGTTAGTGCCGCCATCAACACCTACCTTGTCACCTTTAGTGATAATAATCAGGTCACCTTTATTTACGACACCACGCTCTAACAATACTTTTTGTGCAAGCGCACTAAGTTGATATTGCTTAATATCATCAATATCAATACTCATCGGATAAACGCCCCGATACATCGTCATACGACGCTTTGTCTTCTCACTTTGCGTCAGCGCGTATATAGGTAAGCCAGAGCTAATACGCGACATCCATAAGGGCGTAGAACCTGACTCAGTCAAAGAAGCAATTCCATCTACCTTCAAGTGGTTAGCGGTATACATTGTCGCCATTGCTACCGCCTCATCCACGCGATCAAAGGTAAGGTCTACACGATGATCTGATACACGACTGCTACGCTGTTTTTCAGCTTCTTCACAGATACGCCCCATAGACTCAACTACTTTAGCCGGATACTTACCAGCAGCCGTTTCGCCTGACAACATCACGGCATCAGTACCATCCAGCACCGCATTAGCGACATCGAAAACTTCAGCGCGTGTTGGGATCGGATTTTCAATCATCGACTCCATCATCTGCGTTGCCGTGATCACCACACGGTCCATCGCACGCGCACGCTTAATCAGGTCTTTCTGAATCGCCGGCAATTCTGCATCACCGACTTCGACACCCAGATCACCACGCGCCACCATAATCACTTCAGAAGCCTCGATGATTTCATCAATCACGTCCAAAGCATCTGCCCGTTCGATCTTTGAAACGATCGCACCATGACCACCCGCCTCGCGCAACAGCTGACGACATTCATTCACATCACTAGCTGAGCGTGGAAATGAAACAGCAACGAAGTCTGCTTCAATTTCTGCAGCAGATAAAATATCGCGTTTATCTTTATCCGTTAACGCCGGTGCAGAAAGACCGCCACCCTGAAGGTTAATACCTTTGTTATTCGATAAAGGACCGGTATGCATTACTCTGGTGTGTACCTCCTGACCTTTAACGTCTATCACTTCAAGAATCATACGACCATCATCCAGCAGCAACACATGACCAGGCCGAACATCCTTAGGAAGGTTTTTGTAGGTAATCCCAACTCGTTCATTGGTCCCTTCTTCATTCCCCAATGCAGCATCAAGAACGAAACTATCCCCTTCTACCAGGTTTACTTTACCTTCTTTAAACTTACAGGTACGAATCTTTGGCCCCTGCAAGTCAACCAGAACACCAATCGCTTTATCATGCTTTTCAGCAAACATTCTAATATTATCCGCACGCCACTTTTGCTCTTCAAATGAACCGTGTGAAAAATTCAGACGCACAACATCAACACCAGCCACTACCAGTGATTCTAAAACTTTAAGGTCGTCAGTTGCCGGCCCTAGAGTTGCGACAATTTTTGTTCTGCGCAACTTATCTTCTCCCAAATATTAACCAAAAATGGGGATCAATTGACCCCCACATATTCTCTCACTAATTATTTAGCGCGCTCTTCTAAAATCACAACGGCTGGCAATTTTTTACCCTCCAGGAATTCCAGGAAGGCACCGCCACCCGTCGAGATATACGAAACCTTGTCAGCAATATTATATTTAGACACCGCCGCCAGTGTATCGCCACCACCTGCAATAGAAAACGCAGGGCTCTCCGCAATTGCATTGGCAATCACCCTGGTCCCTTCACCAAATTGATCAAACTCAAACACACCAACCGGACCGTTCCAGACAATAGTGCCAGCTTTTTTCAGAATCTCAGCCAGCTCTTTTGCACTCTCCGGACCGATGTCGAATATCATGTCATCATCAGCAACATCCGATGCATTTTTCAATTCAGCGGTAGCGCTCTCAGCAAACTCCTTGGCACAGACAACATCACTCGGCACCGGAATATCACCCCCACGAGCCTGTGCATCGGCAGTCAATTTCTTTGCGGTATCGATCAGGTCGTTTTCACACAGTGACTTACCCACATTGTGGCCCGCGGCTGCTATAAAGGTATTGGCGATACCACCGCCAACAATCAGCTGATCGACCACCTTGGAGAGTGATTCCAGCACCGTTAGCTTAGTTGAAACCTTGGAGCCACCCACAATTGCCACCATCGGGCGCGCCGGATTGTCCAGCGCCTTACCCAGGGCCTCTAGCTCACCCGCCAGCAGTGGGCCTGCGCATGCGGTCGGGGCAAATTTTGCCACACCGTGAGTTGATGCCTGTGCACGATGTGCAGTACCAAATGCATCCATGACAAACACATCACACAAAGCGGCGTACTGCTTTGATAATGCATCTTCATTTTTCTTTTCACCGGCATTAAAACGAACATTCTCGAGAATCGCCACTTCACCGTCGGCCAGATCGATGCCATTCAGATAGTCCTTAACCAGCTTAACCTTTTTACCCAGTAGATCACTCATGTGAGCAGCAACCGGCGCTAGCGAATACTCGTCAGCATACTCGCCCTCGGTTGGACGCCCCAGGTGAGACATGATCATCACCTTAGCGCCACCTTCAAGCGCCTTCTGAATGGTTGGCAATGATGCACGGATACGCGTGTCATCTGCTACTGCACCGTTTTTAAGCGGTACATTCAGGTCCTGGCGAATCAGAACTCGCTTACCCGCCAGATCAAGATCGATCATTTTGATTACAGACATTGAATATCTCCTGATGTTTTGAAAAATTTGTTGAGAGTCTTTCTCTCAGCAAATATCTCTAGAAGCAGGGAAAAGGTTAAAGGTGAAAGAGTAAAGGGAAGGCGATGGGCATCACCCATCGCTCCAGTCCCTTTCCTCATTTTCCTTGTACCTTTGCCCTTATTTTGCTACGTGACGAACAAAGCGCATCATGTTGCAGGTATAGCCGTACTCATTGTCATACCAGGCAACCAGCTTAACGAAAGTACCATCAAGTGCGATCCCAGCACCCGCGTCGAAGATAGAAGAGTAGCCACAACCACGAAAGTCGGTGGAAACCACTTTTTCGTCAGTATAAGCCAAAGTTTCACCGATACCATCAGACTCAGAAGCTGCCTTAACAGCAGCACAGATGTCGTCGTATGAAGCTTCTTTGTTAAGCTCAACAGTCAAGTCAACAACAGAGACGTCTGAAGTAGGTACGCGGAACGCCATCCCGGTCAGCTTGCCATTCAGTTCAGGCAGCACCACACCGACGGCTTTAGCGGCACCCGTTGAAGAAGGAATGATATTCTCCAGGATACCGCGCCCACCACGCCAATCTTTCATAGAAGGGCCATCAACCGTCTTCTGAGTAGCGGTTGCTGCGTGAACCGTGGTCATCAAACCACGTTTGATACCGAAGTTATCATTGATAACCTTAGCCAAAGGCGCCAGACAGTTAGTAGTACAGGAAGCCGCTGAACTGATAGCTTGACCAGCATACTCTTCGTGGTTAACACCATAGACGAACATTGGAGTCGCATCTTTAGAAGGCGCAGACTGTACAACCTTCTTCGCACCCGCATCGATGTGCGCCTGACAGCTCTCTTCGGTCAGGAAGAAACCAGTACATTCCAGCACGATGTCGACATCAACTTCATTCCATTTCAGGTCAGCCGGGTTACGCTCAGCGGTCAGGCGAATCTTCTTGCCATTAACGATCAACGCACCGTTATCAACAGAAACCTCACCGTCGAAACGACCATGTACAGAGTCATATTTCAGCATGTACGCCAGGTAGTCGGCATCCAGCAGATCATTGATCGCAACAATCTCCATGTCATCGAACTCTTGTGCCACAGCGCGGAAGGCCATACGACCGATACGACCAAAGCCGTTAATACCGATTTTAATTGCCATTATAATTTCACTCCTAAAGGTAAATAAAACTCTTTCGCCGCCGGTGCCACGTCATATTGGGCACCGGTGGGCTTAACAACTATTAATTAAAGTACGCCTTCTACTGCAGCCACTACATTCTCTACAGTAAAGCCAAATTCTTTGAACAGTTCGCCAGCAGGCGCGGACTCACCGAAGTGATCGATACCGACAACGGCATCCGCATACTTGTACCAGCCACCGGTCACCGCTGCTTCAACGGCAACCGTTGGCACGCCTTTGCTCAGCACTGATGAACGATAGGCCTCGTCCTGTGCATCAAAAACAGTGGTAGAGGGCATCGAAACAACACGAATCTTCTTACCCGACATCGCTTCAGCGGCGCCCATCGCCAGCGCAACTTCAGAACCGGTCGCAATAATGACTGCATCAGGCGTACCGTCACAATCTTTCAGAATGTAACCACCTTTAGTAATGTCCGTAATCTGCGCATCGGTACGTGTCTGGTGATCCAGACCCTGACGAGAAAATATCAAGGTAGACGGGCCATCTTTACGCTCAATCGCCTGTGCCCATGAAACAGAGGCTTCCACCGCATCACAGGGACGCCA
Source organism: uncultured Gammaproteobacteria bacterium (assembly GCA_945787155.1). Taxonomy (GTDB): domain Bacteria; phylum Pseudomonadota; class Gammaproteobacteria; order SZUA-140; family SZUA-140; genus SZUA-76. The sequence goes on from CALZHD010000036.1 coordinate 7,172, forward strand.
CACGGCCATGTTTGGAATCATACGCAAAGTAGGAATCTGTTCGACAGGCTGATGAGTCGGGCCATCTTCACCCAGACCAATCGAATCATGGGTGTACACAAAGATGCTGCGAATCTTCATCAAAGCCGCCATGCGCAGTGCATTACGCGCATACTCAGAGAACATCAGGAAGGTTGCACCGAATGGAATCAGACCGCCGTGCAACGCAATACCATTCATAATTGCAGACATACCGAACTCACGCACACCGTAGCGAACGTAGTTAGGCACTTCGCTATTATCCATCGGCTTGTAACCAGACCATTCCGTCAGATTTGAACAACCCAGGTCAGCGGAGCCACCAAACAGCTCAGGCAACATCGGTGAGTAGGCTTCGATAGAGGCCAATGACGCCTGGCGCGTTGCCGGACTTTTGGCAGCGGCGTTAACACTGGCGATATAATCAGCAGATTTGGCTGCCCAGTCAGCAGGCAGATCACCCGCCATACGGCGCTCATACTCAGCAGCAAGTTCAGGGAATTCCGCTTTATAGGCCGCGAACTTATCATTCCATGCCGCTTCTGCTGCCGCACCTTTCTCTTTTGCATCCCAACCGGCATAAATATCCGCCGGCACTTCAAATGCCCCGTGATCCCAACCCAGTGCCGCTTTGGTCAGGTTGATCTCATCCTGCCCCAGTGCCGCGCCGTGACAGGCGTGGGTACCGGCCTTATTGGGCGAACCAAAACCGATCGTTGTCTTACAACAGATCATAGTGGGCTTATCGGTCATTGCCTTCGCAGTATCGATCGCTTTTGTCAGTGCTTCATGATCATGACCATCGACATCCGCAATCACATGCCAGCCGTAAGACTCGAAACGCTTCGGTGTGTCGTCCAGGAACCAGCCTTCTACGTGACCGTCGATTGAGATGCCGTTGTCATCCCAAAACGCAATCAGTTTACCCAGCCCCAATGTGCCAGCCAATGAACACGCTTCATGAGAGATACCCTCCATCAAACAGCCGTCACCGAGGAATACATAGGTATGGTGATCAACGATGGTGTGACCTTTCTGATTGAACTGCGCAGCCAGTGCCTTTTCAGCAATCGCCATGCCCACCCCGTTGGTAATGCCCTGGCCGAGTGGGCCAGTGGTGGTTTCAACGCCGGGTGCATAACCATATTCAGGATGTCCTGGCGTCCTGGAGTGAAGCTGACGAAACTGTTTCAGATCATCAATGGAAAGATCGTAGCCTGTCAGGTGCAGCAGAGAATAGATCAGCATCGAGCCATGACCATTCGACAAAACAAAACGGTCACGGTTGACCCAGTCAGGATTGGCTGGGTTGTGGTTCATATTGTCGTTCCACAGCACCTCAGCGATGTCCGCCATACCCATTGGCGCCCCTGGATGACCAGAATTGGCTTTTTGTACTGCATCCATGCTCAACGCACGAATTGCATTTGCTAGATCTCTACGAGATGGCATTGCTTTCTCCTATCTATATCAAAAATAAAAACTGTTACAGCACCGATGACCGTTCAATCATCAATGCCCTGTAAATTCTTATAAGCCTGGCGCGACCTTCAACAGGTACAGCGCAACAGCAACCCGGGCAATGCGTGTGGCGCAGCACATTCTCCGCACACCTCTCTATATATTATAGTGCCGCTATTCATCGCGCACCATGGCGCTAGTCACATCTCAAAATAAGCAGTGGTCTCAGTCAGTTACTTCGAAGCAAGGGGAGACAGTGCAGGGCGGGGTCAGCACCACATCTTTTGCCACATCCGCACACCCTGGCAACAATCAACGCTCCATTAACACTCAAATCCCAACAAATGCGCGATACTAAGCGCAAAAGCGAACCTTCACACTGGCTTACCCATAATGGCTAACACTACCGGAGGAGGATGACGCGCCCAGCCCCTTATTTCGATTCCAGTTTCTTAACCCTCTACGGACCGTCCCCGCATACAGCGCAGAACGACTCTCACCGAGATAAGCAAAGTCAAATATCAACCGACACAATCACTTAATTCCACCATCGACAAGAACCGGCTATTTTCGCCTACCAGCGCCTGTTCGGCAATAGCCAATCATCGAGGAAATAAAAAACAATGTAATAACAAAGAGATACCACATCAGACAAAGCGCTGCCTCGCCTGCTTTTGATCATTATCTCACGCTACAGAGAGAAATTCACGCCGAGCATCCTGCGGCGCCGCCTCCTTACGACTGGCATCGAGCCTGCCGCGATACTGCAACTCAAGATTACCGTTGTAACCAAAGAAATCCGGCGTACAGATCGCCCCATAGGCCTTCGCCACGGCCTGAGTTTCATCCAATAGATAAGGAAACGGAAAATCAAACTCTGCGGCCACCTTTTGCATATTTTCAAAAGAGTCCTCAGGATAATCAGATGGGTCGTTGGACATAATCGCCACAAAGTTCACGCCAGCGGCTTGCAATTCACGCGCATCACGCACAATCCGCTCACGGATCGCCTTCACGTAGGGGCAGTGATTGCAGATAAACATCACCAGCAGACCATTTTTCCCCTTACAATCGGCCAGCGCCCAACGTTTACCATCGACACCCGGCAGATCAAAATCAACCGCAGGCTTGCCAAAATCACACAACGGCGTTTCAAGACTGACCATAATAAACACTCTCCTGCGCCATATTAGCGCTTTGCAACTTGGTAAAAGCACCATTATACGTTGCTCATCGCACAGCAAACACCCTTCCATCCAAAGGAAATGAGATGACGCGCTAATGACATATCGCCATCAAGTCGCTACAATCCCGAAGCTTTATTGATTCAAACTATAATTTTCGCGGACGAGCAACGCTCCCGAGCAGATAAAATCTGTAAAACATTTCCCTATATAGAGGACGGCATGACAACATCACATCTCTTCACTTCCGAATCTGTTTCTGAAGGCCACCCGGATAAGGTTGCCGATCAAATCTCCGACGCAGTACTCGATGCCATTTTTGAGCAAGACCCAACCGCACGCGTCGCCTGTGAAACCATGGTCAACACCGGCATGGTAGTGCTCTCCGGCGAGATCACCACCACGGCGTGGGTCGACATGCAGGACATCGTACGCAAAACCGTCAAAGAGATCGGCTACAACAGCTCAGAGATGGGATTCGACTGGGAATCATGTGCGGTGATCACCTCGATCGACAAACAGTCCCCCGATATCGCTCAGGGCGTCGATGAGTTTGATGATCACGAACAGGGCGCCGGCGATCAGGGGTTGATGTTTGGCTACGCCAGCAATGAGACAGACGTTTTGATGCCTGCGCCAGTCCACTACGCCCACAAGCTGGTAAAACGTCAGGCTGAAGTACGCAAAAATGGTACGCTGCCATGGCTACGCCCGGATGCCAAGAGCCAGGTCACCTTCCGTTATGAAGATCACAAACCGGTCGGCATCGAAGCGGTAGTACTGTCGACACAGCACAACCCGGACATCACCACTGAGGCGCTGCGCGAGGCGGTGATGGATGAAATCATCCAGCCAATCCTGCCTGCCGAGTGGCTCAGCAAAGAGACCCAGTACCATATTAACCCGACCGGCCGTTTTGTCGTTGGCGGGCCAGTGGGTGACTGTGGCCTGACCGGACGCAAGATCATCGTCGATACCTACGGCGGCATGGCACGTCACGGCGGTGGTGCATTCTCCGGCAAAGACCCCTCAAAGGTCGATCGTTCAGCCGCCTATGCTGGCAGATATGTGGCAAAGAACATCGTCGCCGCAGGACTTGCCGATCGTTGCGAAATCCAGGTCTCCTACGCCATCGGTGTTGCCGAACCGACCTCGATCTCGGTCGTCACCTTCGGCACCGGCAAGATTTCGGATGACAGAATCGTTGCGCTGGTACGTGAACACTTCGACCTGCGTCCCAAGGGGTTGATCGCGATGCTTGACCTGCTGCGCCCGATCTACGGCCCCACTGCGGCCTATGGTCACTTTGGTCGCGAAGAACCCAACTTCACCTGGGAACGCACCGACAAGGCCGATGCACTACGCGCCGCTGCCGGGATCTAATCACGAAATCAGCACTCTGCTGAAGCAACAAAATCCAGGTTGGGGTTTATTCACGCTACAACCTGGATTAAACTTCAGCCCCTGAATTACCGACAGGAAGCACTCGACTAACTTAATTTGATATTCCCTCATTCCGAGGAGCGCTGCGACAGGTACCCGATTCTATAATTGGAAGCACCTGCCAGGCTCGGAGCGAGATTTCAGTAACAACGGCGCTCGGTTAAATTTGGAGGACAATTCATGTCTCAATTTACCGATTATAAAATCGCCGACATCACCCTCGCTGCCTGGGGCCGCAAAGAAATGAACATCGCCGAGACCGAAATGCCCGGTCTGATGGCGCTGCGTGAAAAATATGGCACCGAAGAACCGCTCAAGGGCGCGCGCATCATGGGTAGCCTGCACATGACGATTCAGACCGCCGTGCTGATCGAAACCCTGACCGCACTGGGTGCGGAAGTGCGCTGGGTCTCATGTAACATCTTCTCAACCCAGGATCACGCCGCCGCTGCCATCGCCGCTGCAGGCATCCCTGTCTTCGCATGGAAGGGTGAAACCCTGGAAGAGTACTGGTGGTGCACCGAGCAAGCCTTCAGATGGCCCAATGGTGATACTGCCAACATGATCCTCGATGATGGTGGCGATGCGACCCTGCTGGTTCACAAAGGCGTTGAATACGAAAAGACCGGTACTGTCCCCGGCCCGGAAACCACTGACAACGAAGAGATGAAATGCGTTCTCGGTGTATTGGCTCGCGTGATGAAAGAAGACAAGCAGTTCTGGACCAAACAGGCGGCCAACATCCAGGGCGTGACCGAAGAGACCACCACCGGCGTACACCGCCTGTACGAAATGGTGCAGGCAGGCGAACTGCTGTTCCCAGCGATGAACGTAAATGACTCAGTGACCAAATCAAAATTCGACAACCTCTACGGCTGTCGTGAATCACTGGTCGATGGCATCAAACGTGCCACCGATGTGATGATCGCCGGTAAAATTGCCATCGTCTGCGGTTATGGCGATGTCGGCAAAGGCTGTGCACAATCTTTGAAAGGATTGGGCGCAACCGTCATGGTGACTGAAATCGATCCCATCTGCGCATTACAGGCAGCAATGGAAGGCTTCCGCGTCACCACGATGGAAGACGCTGCCTCAATGGGCGACATCTTTGTTACCACCACCGGCAACAAAGACATCATCACCCATGACCACATGGTGCAGATGAAAAACCAGTCGATCGTTTGCAACATCGGCCATTTCGATAACGAAATCGATATCACCGGCATGCGCAAGTATGAGTGGGAAAATATCAAACCACAGGTGGATCACATCATCCTGCCCAGCGGCAACCGCATCATCATGCTGGCCGAAGGACGTTTAGTGAACCTCGGTTGTGGCACCGGCCATCCAAGCTTCGTCATGTCAAACTCTTTCACCAATCAAGTATTGGCACAGATCGAATTTTTCGTCAGACGCGAGCAGTACGAAATCAATGTTCATATTTTGCCGAAACATCTCGATGAAGAAGTGGCCCGCCTGCACCTGGAGAAGATCGGCGTCATGCTGACCACCCTCAGCCAGGAACAGGCAGACTACATCGGCGTTCCCGTGGAAGGCCCTTACAAGCCAAATCACTACCGTTATTAATTGGCATAGACTTAATCAATGTAGGGTGGGTTAGGCGTTTTTTGCCGTAACCCACCTAGCATGCGAAGCACACAATCTGTTTTTTAATGTGTGCCTATCGGCACGGCTTGGTGGATTACGGAATAAAAAACATTCCTAACCCACCCTACATCTATACTGAGGAACAGCGATGAACACGCAAAAGAAATTCCCTAAAAGCTTCAGCTGCGAGTTCTTCCCACCCAAGACCGAAAAGGGTGCAGAGAACCTGCGCACAACGTTATCTGAACTGGCCACGCTCAACCCGAGCTACTTCTCCGTCACCTTCGGTGCTGGCGGCAGTACCCAGGAAGGGACCTTTGATACCGTCAAAGCAATTCAGGAAAAGGGTTATGCAGCAGCACCACACCTCTCCTGCATCGGTTCGACACGGGAAAACATCCGCGCTCTACTCAACAGCTATATCGATATCGGCGTAAAGCGTATCGTTGCGCTTCGTGGTGACATGCCCTCTGGTATGGGCGATACTGCTGGTGAGTTTCGTTACGCCAACGAACTGGTCGAATTCATCCGCCACGAAACCGGCGATCACTTTCATATCGAAGTCGCGGCTTATCCCGAGTTCCACCCACAGGCGCCCAGCGCGCAAGTGGACATGGAAAACTTTGCCCGCAAAGTTAAAGCCGGCGCTAACGCCGCCATCACACAGTACTTCTACAATGCAGAGGGCTACTTCCGCTTTGTTGATGACTGTGAAAAACTCGGTGTCGATATCCCCATCATCCCCGGCATCATGCCGATCACCAACTACAGCAATCTCAAGCGCTTCTCAGATATGTGCGGCGCCGAGATCCCACGCTGGATTGCACAACGCTTGATTGGCTTTAGCGATGACAAGGCATCGATCGTCGCCTTTGGTGAAGAAGTGGTCACCGAGCTAAGCCGCAAGCTGCTGGATAATGGCGCGCCAGGCCTGCACTTCTATACCATGAATCAGACTGGACCCACGCGCACTTTGTGGCATAATCTAGGTATCGAGTTCTAATAATAAAAATAGTCGTTGTACTATTAAAAGTGCCTTCGGGCCAAACCACCCCGGGATTTAATCATCTGGGGGTGGTTTTTTTATATCCCCTCATCCCACCCTTTGAAATACCCCTACATTCGAAACAAGTTTCGCGTTAAAAAACTCTTGCCGTTGCAAAAAACGTGGTGTATAAAATCGGGAAAATTTACTCAAGGCAGATTCTTATTTGACGATAAACCAACAGGTGTTTTTATACTCAGGAGTTTAAACAACTTATGAAAAATAACGCTTTCTGGTATGGCTATCTCGAGGCTGGCGAGAAAGGCTCCCTGGTCGTTCGAGCCCCCGATCTCGACACAGGCAAGCCTGATACATTCTATCTATACAAGCAAAAAAGAGACGCAATCCTCGAATACAAAGCGAGCTTCGTCGAACCCAAACTGCGTGAACTCAACGATAAAGAGCAAAAGCAAATACCCTCGCTTGAAAAAGCATACAAGAAATCCCTCTCACAATTTCAGTCGCGCACAAGCTCACCATTGAATGACGAAGCAGCGCCCTCGGCAAAGACCACTAAGACAAAAAACATCGCCGACGATTTGAGCCTTGATGACGCAGACGAAGACTTTGCACTGGATGAAGCGGAGAATGAGCTTTAAGCTTTTGTAGGGTGGGCACATGTGCCCACCAAAATACTATTCACCAAATACACCGCCCTCATCAATACCACCCCCGGTCCAACCAACAGGGTACATCCCCGCTTTCAAATCGCGATGAAAAGTCGAATAGCGCCAATCACTCACCGCCTCCACTAAACCATGCTTCACAGGATTGTAATAAATGTAATCCACATGATTTTGATAATCCCGCTCATCGCGGATTCGATGCTCCCAATAACGACGTTGCCACACACTGCCATCGCGGTGTTTACGACGTGACGCGCTTTGACACTCAGAATCACAAAGGTGCTTCATCTCACGAGAAAAATTCGTCTTTATTAAATTCCAGCGTACCGAGTGGTTTGCATCACCCTCAGGCAGCGTCCAGATACAGTGGATATGATCAGGTAACAGCACCCAGGCGTTGATTTCGAAGGGGTAACGCTTACGTGTTTTTACGATTGCCGTACGTAAGATTTGTCATGACTGTGCATCGTTAAAGATAGGCTTGCGCCGTAACGTAACGACCGTAAAGAAATAACACGCGCCCGGCGTGTAACAACGTCGATAATTGGACATTCCTTTGCCCCTTTATTTCATGATTCAATATCACGTAGGGTGGCCACACGTGCCCACCATCACCCAAACGTAACCACAAACAACGATGATACCCGATTATCCGTCTGCGAGGGATAGTGGCCAACCCATAACAGCATCAGTGCCTCGTAGCTTTGCGGTGGGCACATGCGGCCACCCTACAAAATATTCTTTTTTCTGCGGCTGCCGATGCCTTATCATATGCACCTGTTGTTTTTAACTAACCCAACCACCCCATGACAATCCTGCGCAAACTCGGCTGGTTTTTCCGCCTTTACTGGAAACGTTATGCCATCGCCTTTGTAGCGCTGCTGACAATCTCGTGCCTGATCATGGTGCCGCCGTGGATCACCGGGCAGTTGGTCGATGCGGTGGCGAACGAGACGCTGACCCTTGAACAACTGATGCAAGCGGTCGGCCTGCTGGTCGGCATCGGCTTTGTGGTCTATGGGCTACGCGTCTTGTGGAGACGCCAGCTCTACGGTGCATCGTTCAAACTGGCGGCGCTGATGCGCGGCCGTATCTATGACCACTTAACTGTGATGGCACCGGGCTTTTTTCAACGTCACCACACCGGTGATCTGATGGCGCGCGCCACCAACGACGTGACGGCGGTGGAGATGACGGCCGGCGAAGCGATCCTTGCGCTGTTTGATGGGGTGATGACCGGCGTGATCGTATTGATTTTGATGGTGGTGATGGTGAGCTGGAAATTGACGCTGCTGGCGCTGCTGCCGTGGCCAATCATGGGTTACTTCATGTGGCGCTTCGGCCACCAGATGCACGACACCTTCATTGAGGCGCAACGCCAGTTCAGCCTGCTAAATGACCGCACGCAGGAAAACATTACCGGCATCCGGCTGATCAAGGCGTTTGGTCAGCAGCCTCAGATGGAACGCGCCTATAGCGATGTGACCAGTGATGTCAGTGTCGCTAATCTTGCGGTGGCGAAGGTGGAGGCGAAGTATGACCCGGTGATCTTCCTCACCGTCGGCATGTCGTTCCTGCTCGCCGTGGGTGGTGGCGCCTACTGGATTCATGCTGATGAGCTAACGATTGGTGAACTGACCACTTTTACCATGTACCTCACTTTTCTGATCTGGCCGATGTTCGCCTACGGCTGGACGTTGAATTTGATGGAGCGTGGCTCGGCAGCACACAAACGTATCGATGAACTATTACAGTCTGCGCCGGAGATTCGTGACGATGGTACACGCAACGTGGTCGAGAGCACGCATATCGATGCACACATCAAACGCTTTGCTTACGACGGTCACAACGAGGCACTGCACGACATTGCTTTTCAGATTACACCTGGTAGCACCTTTGGCATCGTCGGCCACACTGGCAGCGGCAAGAGCACACTCATTCAGTTGTTACTGCGCATGCATGAAAGCAGTGAAGCGACGATCAGTTTCGACCAGCACGATATCAAAGCATTCCAGCTCGATACCCTGCGCGCGCAATTTGGGCTGGTGCCGCAGGATCCCTTTCTATTTTCGGTAACGATTGCAGAGAATATTGCGCTCGGCTGTCCGGAGGCATCACTCGAAGCGGTTCGTGCAGCAGCACAACTGGCCTGCATCGATGACGACATCCAGCACTTCCCCGAACAGTACAATACCCTCGTCGGCGAGCGTGGCATTACATTGTCGGGCGGGCAGAAACAGCGTATCGCGATTGCACGTGCGCTGTTAATCGACCCACCGGTACTGGTGCTTGATGATGCCCTCTCGGCCGTCGATCTTAATACCGAACGACAGATCCTCGACCACATAAAAGAAGCCAGACGCGGTCGCAGTAATATCATCGTCTGCCATCGCCTCTCGGCGGTAATCGCGGCCGATGAGATCATCGTATTGCGCCACGGCACCATTGAGGCACGTGGACGACACACGCAACTGCTCCAGCAGAACGGCTGGTATGCGCAGATGTTCCGTTATCAACAGATCGAAGCGGCGGTGCAGCATGGCGAGTAGCGCAACCACACCCCATCACGGCCCGTTCAAACGGCTAATCAGTTACGCGCTACACGACCGTAAGTTGTTACGTCAGGCATTGACGCTGCTGGTCATCGCCACCGCTGCCGATGTTGCCGGACCGTTGTTGATCAAGGTCTTCCTCGACGACTATGTAGTGCCCGGTAACTGGCAGCTGGACACTATCACCTGGCTCGGCGTCGCCTATCTTTTTTTTATGCTGGTCGCGGCAGGCGCCAACTACCTGCAGGCGGTACGTCTCAACATCATCGCGCAGGGATCGGTGCAGACCTTACGCGAACAGGTGTTTGCCAAGGTGATGCGCCTGCCACTGAGTCACTTCGATCACACCCCGACTGGTAGCATGATCTCGCGTATCACCAACGACACCGAGTCGATCAAGGAGCTCTATGTCAACGTCGTCGGTTCATTTATCCAGAACATGATGCGCATCCTCGGTGTGATCATCGCGATGGCGATCCTCGACTGGCAGTTAATGATCATCTGCCTGCTGTTCGTGCCGATAGTCGCGGCGTTAATGTGGCTCTATCAACGCATCAGCGCACCGCTGTTTCACCGGGCACGCGGCCTGCTTAGCGATATTAATTCAAAACTACATGAATCGATTCAGGGGATGAAGGTCGTGCAGCTCAGCGGGCAACAGCCACGCTTCCGCCGTGACTTCACCGCCCTTGCCGAAACACACTATCAGGCGCGACGACGCAACGCACACCTCGATGCGTGGCTATTGCGGCCATTGGTCGACCTGTTACAGTTATTGATCCTCGGCGGACTACTCTTCACCTTCGGTTATCAGTCGCTCGATAACCCGGTTGAAATAGGAGTGATCTACGCCTTTGTCGCCTACCTTGGGCGCTTTGCCGAACCGCTGATCGAGATCACCCAACGCCTCAACCTCTACCAGCAGGCGATCGTTGCCGGTGAGCGTGTCTTTGAATTACTTGATACCGAAGTAGTAACAGAACGCCGTGATGCCGAGGCACACATCACCCAGGGCAAGGTTGAATTCAACCATGTTCACTTCAGTTATGACGGGGCGCAGCAGGTGATCAACGACATCTCACTGGTGATATCCGCGGGAAAATTTCACGCCATCGTCGGTCACACCGGCAGCGGTAAGAGCACATTGACACAACTGCTGCTGCGTTTTTATCAGCCACAACAGGGGATGATTCAAATTGATGGTCATCCGCTAAACACCTTCAGCGAAACAGAACTACGCCGCGCGGTCGGCATCGTGCAACAGGACCCATTCATCTTTAACAGCAGTGTGCGTGACAACATCATATTAGGCCAAACGATCGATAACAGACCGATTGATGATGCCGCCATCATCGAAGCAGCCCAACAGGCGGGGCTGCACTCGCATGTCGAACGCCTGCCGCACGGTTATGAGACGATGCTCGATGAACGTGGCAGCAATTTATCGACCGGGCAGCGACAGCTACTGGCACTGGCACGCGCGCTGCTACATCGACCTCAGATCCTGATCCTTGACGAGGCCACCGCCAACATCGATAGCCACACCGAGGCAGAGATCCAGCAGGCGCTGCAAAAACTGCACGGCAAGATCACACTACTGGTGATCGCACATCGTCTCTCCACCATCGAGAAGGCAGATGAGATTGTGGTGCTTCATCAGGGTGAAATAGCCCAACGCGGCAGTCATGCGGCGCTGTTAAATAAAACCGGCATCTACCAGCATCTCTATCGGATGCAGGCGATGGGACTGGAGGATGAATAATAAATGCTAAAACACACCCGTCATACCGCTAATTAATCCATCTAAGATACAGTGATTGCACAACGGGCAACGATGCCGCAACAGCCACATAAATCTTACAGTTGTGATAACCTCAATATCCAGAGAACAGATAAGACCTTATATCATGGCCAATTCCAGCAACACCCTCTACTGGTACGACTACGAATCCTTTGGCCTTAATCCAATGTTCGATCGCCTCGCACAGTTTGGTGGTGTGCGTACCGACATGGATTTAAATATCATCGATGAACCGCTGATGATCTACTGCAAACCGGCCAACGATTTTCTGCCCAATCCAACATCGTGTCTTGTCACCGGTATCACGCCACAAAAGGCGCTCGCAGAAGGCTTACCGGAAGCCGAATTCATTCGCCGCATCAATGCCGAATTTTCACAACCCAACACCTGCGTACTGGGTTATAACAGTCTGCGTTTTGACGATGAGTTCACTCGTTACAGCCTTTATCGTAACCTGCTTGATCCTTATGCGCGCGAATGGAAGAACGGTTGTTCACGCTGGGACCTGCTCGACGTCGTCCGTATGACGCGCGCACTGCGTCCCGAAGGGATCGAGTGGCCCACCAACGAAGAAGGCCGGCCTAGTGTGCGCCTTGAAGATCTGACCGTTGCCAACGGCATCAGTCATGAATCGGCACATGATGCGCTCTCCGATGTCTATGCAACGATAGCGGTTGCCAAACTCATCAAGGAAAAACAGCCTAAACTCTACCAATACGCATTGGAGAATCGCAACAAGAACAAGATCCTCAAACTCCTCAATGTGCGCGAGCAGAAACCGGTACTGCATATCTCCGGCATGTATCCGATGGAACAGGGGAATCTTGCCGTGGTGGTACCGGTTGCAGCACATCCGACCAATAAAAATGGCGTGATTGTGTTTGACCTTAGCTGCGATCCGTCTCCGCTCTATAAACTCAGTAAAGAGGATATTCATCAACGTATCTTCACCCCAACCAGTGAGCTACCGGAGGGGATAGAACGACTTCCCCTGAAAACGGTGCATGCCAACAAGTGCCCAATCATTGCACCACTCGGCACACTGACCGGCCATGCGGCCAAAAAATATAAAGTCGACCTCAATCGCTGCCGCGCCAATCTAGACATCATCAAAGCTAATCCACCATTGACGAAAAAATTACAGACCGTTTTCGCCGGCGCGCAGTTTGAGAAACGTACCGATCCCGACCAGATACTCTATGGTGGCCCTTTTTTCAGCAATGACGACCGCGCACGCATGGACAAAATACAACAGCTCTCACCTGAGGAGCTAAAAAGCCACACCCCCAGTTTTGATGACCCACGGCTCGACGAGATGCTGTTCCGTTTTCGCGCTCGCAACTATCCGGAATCACTGACTGGAGATGAACAGACCCACTGGGAAGCATTCCGCAGCGACCGACTGAATCGACCTGAAAAAGGCAAGCTGACCCGCGATGAGTTTTTTGCAGAGCTGCAACGTCTGCGCGATGAACCGGAACGCAGTGGCAATGACTGGGCAATCCTTGATGAAGTTGAACAGTACGGAAAATCAATCACAACATAATCGCTATGAGTAAAGCCACGAGTAAAACCCTCAGTACATTCATGTGTAAATCCGGATGAAAAAGATCCTCTGCCTGCACGGCTATTCGATGAATAGCGAATGGTTGCAGTCATGGCTTGACCCGATCCAGCAACGCCTGGGCAGCGATTATCTGCTGCTCTATCCACAAGGCCCGATCGAATGCCCTGCCGAAGAGGTTCGTGCGATGACAACACGCTTCAACATGACACTGCCCGAAGCGCGGATAGGTGCAGGCAAAAACTGGTGCTGGTATCGTGCCGATGAACAGAAACCACCGCTCTATCATCAAATCGAAACGACACTCGATTATCTCAGCGACTATTTTTTAGCATACGGCCCCATCGAAGGGGTCATCGGCTGGAGCCAGGGTGCAGTGATGACGGCGATACTGACAGCACTCAGGCAAAGCGAACCTAAAAGACATTTCGACTTTAACTGGGCGATCCTTTGTGGTGGCTTTCTACCCGGCGACCCTCGCTATCGCCCAATGTTTGAGCCTCCACTGAAGCTGCCCACGCTGCATGTGAGTGGCACACAGGAATCAGACTTTATGAAACAGCAGGCCACTAAAATGTGTGCGGCCTTTATGGACGCTGAACGACTCGACACCCCTTGCGGCCATATCATGCCGGTGCAATACCCTGACTATATGGACAGGATAGCTGACTGGATCATCACAAGAGCTCAGCAACTGTGACCGATGAGAGGCTACGGTTACAACTGCCACCCGTTCATAGTTGCATTGATAACGCTGCTATTTAGCCTCATCCATCAGACTGTCATCGCAAGCCAGCAGCCCTCTTCAGCAAACAATGACTGGAATACACCCTTTCAGGTCAGAGACTACACCTTTCCCAGTTTTCTGCTATTGGGATTTTCACCCACACCCGCCAGATCACTGAGTCGCGATCAGCAGCACTTAAGCTTCAGTTACAGTGTGGTAAACGACTTTCAGGTAAGCGCTACGGTCGAAGAGTATCTAAAGAATAGTCGTCAGGGTCAGCGACGCCCACTCAACGCTGCCGATATAAGTTTCATCCGGAATTTACCACAGGGGGAGGGTTATTACATCGATGGTGAATTCACCATGCTTGAATTCAACTACAATCGCGGACTGGGCAATCATCTTGAACTTGGCATTACCACCAACTATATTTTTTATGGTGGACGCTTACTTGATGGCGTGATCTATGACTTTCACGATGCAATCGGCACAGGTCAGCAGGGACGTGACTATGTTGCCAACAATCAGGTTCAGGTGGTACTCGCTCGCGACAGCGGCAAAGACATTGTCCTTACGCAGCGCCCCAGCAGAGGCGGCTTCGGTGATCCAAATATCTATATACGCACCGCCTTTCCCGTACCCTATTTTGACTGGCAGGGAAAATTAAGCCTGGGTATAAAACCACCCTTAATGAGTGAACGAAAATTTCTCTCCAGTGGTAACTGGGACGCTGGTTTTCAGTTAACGCTGAACAAACAGACAAGCCATAATATAGTAACGATCAACACCGGCTATATCTATACAGGTGGATTCGAGCAGACAGACTTTAATCCGCCATCACTGCCCTATATCAACCTTGGCTGGCTTCATCGCTATAAGAAATGGTCCAATACGCGTTCACAAATACAGTTTCATCTGGCAGAACACCCCTATCGGGATCTGGTCGATTCAGCGCTTAGTGAACTACAATTCCAGTTAACACTCGGCGTCAAGTGGAAACTCGACGCTGGCATGCTGGGCGTAGCGCTCTCTGAAAACGTGCTCAATTTTGATAACACACCTGATGTGGTACTCCATCTCAGCTGGGAGCGTTTCGATTAACAATCAACCTGTCACGACGCGTTCGGCCAGCTATCATCCACTACCACACCGCGTGACACCTCAATCCAGTAACCCTGTCGGTATTCGAGCTCTGTCACCATCAACGCCTTATATGCCCTCACGAAGTAATTGTTGATAAAATGACTCAGTTCACGCGAAGTCATCAAACCTGTTGTTTCCTCGCGCGCCTCAGGCAATCGAACCACGGATGACAACCATTCCATTTTTTCTAAAATCATCCAGCGGTGCTCAACATCACACTGAGATACCCATCGACTCAGCTCACCGTGATAACACCACCACCCCCTGCTGTGGTCAGGTGAGATACCTTCTATGATTTCAGGATTACGCCAGTTACTCTTCGCGGGGTAAAACAATCGACCTTTGATGAAGGCCGCTGGATAAACAGGTTCATCGGCAATCAATGGCTTAAGCTGTTCACATGCTTCCTCTCGTTGACTCAGCAACAGCTGCGACTCAAATACTTTAGTCATTTTTTTATACAGCGTATCCTGGGAATTTGGACCAATAAACTGATCTCCATATTTCAGATAAAACTTAACCGATAACTCCCAGTGCATCACACGCTGCGTCACTCGATCACGAAACAGTAGATCAAACTCACCCAGCTGTCTGCTGTCATCTGATATCGTTAGATTTTGTGCAACAATCTCGCTGCCGATAATTTCACCTAACCAATAGGCCACCAGCACTTCGAAATAGCGTCCCAGTCGATGCGACTGATCCTTTTCTAATACGCTTAATAACGGTGCCGGGGAAACATCAAGCCGTTGCAATGCAGAGAGGCTTGCGTCAAAGACATCTCGACACCAGACATCATCCACCGCATGACTCACGTCACTGATTAACGAAGGACTCGCCATTACCCATGCGAGATCACGCACAACAGGATGTCGCCACTGATTGATAGCAGTCATCGCACCCGGTATGTTCCAATGCGCTTACGCCAACCGAGCAACCAGCGTGACTCATCACGCGGCGCATTGCGCACACGCCGGGTCAACACCTCATCAGCCGCACGTGCAAACTCAGCCATCGTATCGTGCACATCCGAACGCATCGCCTGTAATAGTTGTAATAGCCCCCAGCCTTGCCCTCGGTAACGCTCCTTCGATGCGATACCCTCACCTTTAAAGTTTACATAATCGATTAAGGCATATAAACCATTCGCTGACTCGGCCACGCGGTAGAATTGTCGTTCGACGTGCCGACGCTGCGCTTCTACCTCTAGTGTTTGCTGCATCTTTGGCAATGCCGCTTGCAGGCGCTGAACAATCAACGCCACCTGCTGCGGCATCGTTTTCTTCATCAGTTCACGCAGCTCATTCATGCGCCATGAATTAATATCACTATAAAAGTCATCACGGCTCGACCAGGGTGCATCGTCTGCTTCTTTCAGCCAGACAGGCACTTCAACACTTTTCTGTAAATGATTAAGCAGCGCGGGAAAGCTTTCGACAAATGGCCCTTCGACACCCTTCGGGTACCAGATAAAATGACCGATGCCGAGCGAGGGGAAATCTTCACCTTTATTCCATACCACAAGATTTGCAACCTTGCCCGCCCCTTCATTTTGCCAGATGCGCCGACCGATCTCTCGCGCTTCATTTTCTGACAGCTGAATCTCAAACCCATCAGCCGGTGCCATGGGCGGAGGTAACGCCAGATCAGCCCATACGGAGCTCGGCAATAAACATAACAGTAGTAACTGAAGGTATTGTTTCATCGTGCTATTACATCACGCACACGCTGCCACTGCGCTAATTTCTGCTCAAATGACATCGAGGCATGCGCAGGACTGGTCGATGGCAGACGTTGCATCTCAAATACAAGCGAATGCTCAGATAGCCTGGGTACGACATGGCGTTTAAACGAAGCCTCTGCCTGAGCGCCATTGAAAAACAGATATCGAATCGATGAGTTAGCGGCAAAAAAATCGACAAAATCATTGGCAATCACCGACGACTGTTCAATCGACGAATCAAGACTACCTTCACGCACACATCGCTGCATCACATCCCATAATGCGATGCGATTCGCCTGTAGCAACGCCAGTCGCTCATCATAACGAATCCCCTGGGTGGCATTGAAGAGCTGACAGATGATCGGCCAGAAGGCGTTACGTGGGTGGGCGTAATACTGCACAGCGTCAAGTGATGCCTGGCCCGGCATCGAGCCGAGAATCAGCACCTCTGCCCCTGGCGCTACCACTGGAGGAAAACCCACAATCACTGCACCCTCACTCATCTAATCATTAGATAAAAACATGTTTATATATTTTGACATCAATCTGGCCCGTGAATTGCAGTTATCTATGCAACTAAATTAAATACAAGCACGTCAGCACCATAAAAGACGATAGACGATGGAGACCAGCACACATGGCAGCACCAATTTCCAATAATAATCCAGCACTTATCGATCATAAACGGGCTGGCAGCACAAGTAGTGAAGACACCGGTAACGACAGCAAAACCGCTAGCGGCAACGAAGAAGCTGCCGCCATGCGGCAAGATGATGCCATCAGCGTCAGTAATGTGGCGCAGGCGCTGGGTAGCTCTGCTACCGCCCAGAGTGGCACCACCATCCAGAACGCCGACCAGGCTGCGGCGCTCGCACAAAATATCGCCGAATTTTTTGCCCAAAATGGCCCAGGCGCGTTAGCCGCTCACGCTAATGACAACGCTGGTCTGGCAGATTTATTAAAAGCTAGTTAATCCTGAATTCTCTTTTTACCCCCCCTTAGGCTCAGGTAAAACTGGGCCTTTTTTTATACCACATCATAACTCTGCCGAATCCAGTAACCTCAAGTGACCCTATAGAGTAGCGCCGCTTATTTAAATTTCCCATTTAAATACTGCACCAATCGTTCTCGATTCTCGATCGAGTTAAAGGCATTGATGTGTCTTCCACCCGCTATAATCCACAGCTCCTTCGGCTCATTCGCCTCGCGATAGAGTCGTTCGCTGTGCGCATGTTGTATGATCGTATCCTGATCGCCATGGACCAACAGCAGTGGAGTTTCACCGATACGCGCAATTGCACGACCTGGATGATAGGCATCAGAGATCGTTAGTGAGAGCGGCCACTGCAATGGCCAGGTGAGCCAGAAGCCAGCCAGCGCCTCGCGCGCAACCTTACGATAGCTACTGAAACTACTCTCCACTATGAGTCCCTTAATTTTGTCGCGATGCTCACTACTGGCAGTCGTATGAATGGCGATCGCACCACCAATGCTCTGTCCAAAAAGCACCAGTGGTACTCCGCTTGCTTCTGGTTGCGCCAGTAACACTGAAACAGCACGTTCAGCATCCTCATGCACCCCATCTAACGACGCCTCCCCTGCTGACCGGCCATAGCCACGGTAATCGAACAGAAAGACATTAAAATTTCGCTCAGGCATCCAGTAGACACTACCAAGATGTGTGCTGATATTCTCGCCATTGCCATGCAGAAAAAGCACCGAGGCGGTCGCAGGCTGGGTTGTCGCGGGTAACATCCAGCCATGTAACTGCGTGCCATCGCGAGAGGTAAATTGAATATCGCGATATTCCAGTCCGACATCGGCCGGCGTTCTAACAAGGGTCGGATGAGGGTAAAACAGAAACTGACTACAGCCTGAAAGCAGGGCCATACAAAATAATAGCAGCAAAGCTGTGTAGCACTTCATATTATGACGCTTGATCGCTTATCAAAATCATCACAGCAGTATATCGCTCACTGCAATACAATTTCAGCCATTAAAAGTGATATCGATAAGAAAGTGTGGTATCAACAAAACGGTCAGCGCTGTGATTTTCTCCCGTCACGCTCAGATGCACAGCATGATTGCGTGCCAGAGGAATGTTGTGCCGCCAAAGCAGACGCGAACGATATTTACCATTGGAAAACTTTTCCCCCGCCAGTTCAACGCGTGAAGTCATCGAACCAAAATGCCACAGGAGACCTGTAGCGGCACCCACTGCAGGCTTTAGTCGTTTATCGGAGAAGCCACGATTCAATTCAACACGCCCTGTTCCCAACGCATAGAAAACGCCATCATCAAACAGCTTGTATGCGACGCCAGCCCCCGCGGTGACATGCGAGGTCAATCTATCGACACCATCTGTCATCTGACGTTCCAGGCCAGTGTAGACGCGCCAGGAAAGCGGTGAAAAAAAGCGTGAGCGCGGCGTGAGTGAAAAGATATCGATCACGTCCAGACGCTGCAGCTTAATCTTATCAGTCTCATTATTTGCACGTAGCGCTAGACTTGCCATATTGATATGGGCGCCACGCAGGAAGCCATGACCATTATCTTCAAGACTGTGGAAGGCCATCTTCATCGACAACGTCTGATACGTTTGATCGTCACGCTCGCCTGCGCCTATGGCAACCTGCCTTGAGTGATGCCCTTTTTCAGGCTGCACCGGCACAACAATGGGCAGTGGCGTATCATCCGTCGGATATTTATTCAGCAACCCAAGTAAAGTATGACTGCGCTTCGCCAGCGCATCATCACGCACCTTTGTTAACTGCTGATAGCGTTGATAACGGTAAGCCGCATCGATAATCTTCTGTTGTCGGCTGTCATCAAGTGCAATAAAACCCGCCGCTTTAACCACGCTGGTGTTGGTGACCAGCTGCTCGAAATACCGTTGTTCATCAGGTGACAGCTGTTCCAGCAACAGCTGAAGTTCCGTCACCTGCGAAGCACGGAACACGGTGTCTTCAATCAGGCCCGCAGCTTCGATCGATTTGACAGTATCGATTGGGATCGCCGTGATACCAAACTCATCCGTCAACTCTAATCCGGGTCTGGCCACTTCCAGTAACTCCAGTAGTCTGAAAGAGCAATTTTCATCAAAAAAGTAGTAGTCAAAATTGACCTCTTTCAACTCCCACAGATGAACCACCATGCGCTCAACCTCGGCAGGCGTTAGATTCAGGCGATATTCCCAGATGTCACGTTTTTCGATGCGATTATATTCGCGAATTTTATTGTAATAGGGGGTCACAATGAAGATTCCGGGATAACCACCCGTCAGCCCTCTCACAGCATAAAGCATCGAGTTTTCGGCAGCATTGGCATTTGCGCCAAAGTTAACCGCAAATGACAACCACTTGGAATCATTTTCACCGGCCGAACGGTCCAGCCTTAATAGCGTGTGGCCAAACATCGACGACGGGCTGTTCAGATGATAGGTAGGG
Source organism: uncultured Gammaproteobacteria bacterium (assembly GCA_945787155.1). Taxonomy (GTDB): domain Bacteria; phylum Pseudomonadota; class Gammaproteobacteria; order SZUA-140; family SZUA-140; genus SZUA-76. The sequence continues at coordinate 27,513 of CALZHD010000036.1, forward strand.
AAAATCAACGTCACCTGTTCGGCCTGAACGATGCCGCGCCATTCAGCGTAGTCTGCGCACGCCACCTTGGGTAGTGTCGCTGGATCAATCGCAATATGTTCAGAAAGCCAGCGCAGACGTGCGGGGAAGCGACATATGGGATGATCGTTGCCATCCACATCAACACGATAAAATGCTGCCAGGGTAGCCAGCATTTCAGCGCGAGGATTATTAACACCATTCGTCGCATTGAAAAAATGTTGGTCATCGACATGACTGAGGTAGCCACTCTCTGCCATACGATCAGGATAGTAGTGTAGCAGATTGATCCACTCACGCGACTGCCACAGTTGCTGCTCGACCGCCGTCGCCTGCATTGCCCGAATCACCTCATTCGACGCTGCAAACAACGAAGAAGAGAACAGCGTCACAGAAATAAGCATTGAAAAACAGAGGTATCGGATTTGCACACGCATTCACACAGGCTATAAAAACAAAAATCCCTGTGCCCTGCGGCACAGAGATTTACTTAACAAAACAGGCAGTAGTTATTACGCTGCGTATTTAGCCAGACGAGCGTCAGACTTCATCACGGTAATCAAAGAGTCAGTCACTTGCTGTGCTGTTACCTTATCATGAGGAAAGATGGTACTGAAGTTCTCATGAACAACGGTTGCAAAAACATCACGATCGCCCTTCTCTACCCCCATCATCACTGCAACGGCATCCAGCGCTTCACCATGGCCACGAGCCACATCTTCAGAAAACTCGTTCATAATGCCGGACATCATAGCAGCACCACCATATGTAATGGTGCCATCAGCGGAACAACCGTTGGTACCCGATGTAATGCCAAAAGTGTTGTTGCCTACAAAACCATTGGTTGTGATTGCCACAACGTGTGGTGCCATTCCTGATGATCCATCAAACAGCAGGTTTCCCCAGCCGCAACCCGCACCACCTGCGGCATCTGCCATTGCAGAACCTGAACCAAGTGTCAGTGCAGCTGCCAGTAAAATCTCTTTCCTCATTTTCATATCGCTAATCTCCCTCTGAGCATGATTGAAAAACATTCAACGAATTCAGTTATAGCGGCTATCGTCATAAGCGTCAAGTAAGATAACCATATAACCTCGTCTTTAGTAACACAAAATCTGCTTCGGCTATCCCTCGTAAAACATTAACCATCAATTAAATAAAAAATAGTCCCACATTACCCAACACGCCCTATAATCTTCAATAAATTGACCAGAAAATCTACCTTATCCCCATTGGAAATAAACTCAGCTCAGAGCATCATGTAATGGAATCACAAAAAATCTACCCACTCGCCTTCAGTTTTGAATGTTTCCCCGCCAAAACCGCGGTAGAAAACACAAAACTCATCGAATCCTGTAAGGCGCTTTCAACCGTTAACCCCTGTTTCTTTTCGGTGACCTACGGCGCAGGCGGCTCAACACGCGAGCGCACACTGGAAGCAGTGGGTGGAATCAGAGAAGCTACCTCAATTGAGGTGGCTCCACATATTGCCGGGATTGGTGCAAGCCGTGATCAAATTCGAGCACTGCTCGATCACTATCGGCAGCAGAATATCCGTCACATAGTGGTGTTAAGAGGGGATATTCCATCCGGGTTACGGGATTACGGAGAGTTCAATTATGCCTGTGACCTGATCAAGTTTATACGCGATGAGAGCGGCGATTATTTTTTTATCGAAGTCGCCGCTTACCCTGAAATACATCCACAGGCAAAGAGTGCCGAGGCAGACCTGCAGAACCTGAAACTAAAATTTGAACTGGGTGCCGACGCGGCACTGACACAATATTTTTACAATCCTGATGCCTTTTTTCGCTTTATCGACGAGTGCGAAAAGATTGGCATCGACCAACCGATTGTACCGGGCATCATGCCGATCACCCATTATCACCAACTGGCACGCTTCTCTGATATGTGTGGCGCAGAGATCCCGCGCTGGATCCGCCGACGGCTTGAGGGTTACGGCGACGACACCGCATCAATTCGCGCATTTGGTGAAGAGGTGGTCACCAACCTGTGTGAACAGCTGCTGCAAGGCGGTGCGGCAGGGCTACATTTCTATACGATGAATCGGGCAGCAGCAACTTTAGCAATCTGGAACAACCTTGGACTTAGCATCGATAAAGCATCGCGAGCCCGTCGCTAATAAGGGACAACCTTGCCATCAAAGGCGACAAACGCGCCAGGTTGGTAATGATCTACATTTGAAATCACCTTTGTCAGACCAGCTACTGATGTCGCCACATCGATCAATCCAGAGTGGTTGGTCATGTCAGTACTGACCCAGCCAGGGTGTAGTGTAATCACTCTCACATTATCATCAGCAAGATCCATCGCCATTGAGCGCGACACGATCACAAGAGCCGCCTTTGCTGCTCGGTAGGCGTAACAACCACCACTGGTATTATCTTCTGATGACCCCATCTTTGAGCTCATGTTTGCAATCACACCACGCGCGGCGATCACGCGGCTGGCAAGAAGCTGACTGACTTTTAGTGCACCGACACAATCTACTTCAAACACCTCTTGCATGGTCTCTGTTGTGATCGTATCAAAAGCCTGGCCATGTGCTTTTTTTGGCCCATAGATCCCCGCATTATTAATCAACAGATCAAGTTGACCGGGTAGTGACATCGCCTGTAAAAAAGAGTCATCTTTTTCAACGGTGATATCCCACTGTAATGTGCGCAGACGGTCATCATCTATATCCGCCAATCCACCAATGTCACTACGATATGTGGCCCAGACATCGCACTCCTGTGCCAGATAATGTTTTACAAAGCCAAGGCCAATACCGCGATTAGCCCCGGTAATTAATACATTCATGAAAGATCCTTATCCTGTTTTATGTGGCCTTAAAAGCCATATTTGAGATAGCGAGATCAGAATCTGCGCTGACTTAATGGATCGAGCAAACCACCAGCTATTACGACTGTGTAAGCATACACAAATTCTCACCTGCTTATAAACCATCAGCGGCTATTGCTACAACCAGCATATTCTAATAAAGCATAAACATCAGGCATAAAAAAACCCCTGCTACTTACGTAACAGAGGTTTGGAATAAAATCCCGGCAGTGTCCTACTTTCACATGGGGAAACCCCACACTATCATCGGCGCTAAGCAGTTTCACTTCCGAGTTCGGGATGGGAT
>CALZHD010000037.1 GCA_945787155.1 uncultured Gammaproteobacteria bacterium
CATGGGTGCACAGCCCATGCGTTATCATGAAAACTGATGGGTGGATGCTCAGTGTTTTGTTTATCCGCTTGACTGGAGGCGACTAATGGGTGACCCCTTTCCCTAACCAGGCAGATTGTCATACCCACGAAAAACAGACACACTACTTTGCTCACAGCACCTGGAGTAGTCGCTTGTTTCAGGATGGCTGCTGGATAGAAAAAAGATGGTAACTCCCGGAACTTTCACCCAGGAGCTACACATCTTGTGAAAAATTGTGGAAATTACTTCTCCAACTGCGACACATCCCGCACCGCACCTTTCGACGCACTGGTCGTCATTGCGGCATAGGCGCGCAATGCGCCACTGACATTACGGCTACGTTTTTCGACCGGCTTCCACGCCGCGGCACCCTTTGCTTCCATCGCACTGCGACGAGCGGCGAGTTCGTCATCTGAAAGCACCACATTGATGGTGCGAGTCGGAATATCGATTTCGATTTTGTCACCTTCTTCGATCAGTCCAATCGCGCCCCCTTCGGCCGCTTCTGGTGAGGCATGCCCGATTGATAGCCCTGAAGTACCACCAGAGAAGCGGCCGTCGGTGATCAGTGCGCACGCCTTGCCGAGCCCCTGCGATTTAAGATAACTGGTGGGATAGAGCATCTCCTGCATCCCCGGTCCGCCGCGCGGCCCTTCATAACGGATGACGACGACATCGCCCGCCACGACCTCATCCGCGAGGATCGCTGCGACGGTGCTCTCCTGACTCTCAAAGATGCGCGCTGGTCCGCTGAATTTAAAGATGCTTTCATCCACCCCGGCGGTCTTAACCACACAGCCATCGATAGCGATGTTGCCATACAGCACCGCGAGGCCCCCTTCGCTGCTATAGGCGTGTTCCATGTTACGAATACAGCCTTTTTCGCGATCGAGGTCGAGTGCATCCCAGCGTTTATCCTGACTGAACGCCTGCTGCGTCGGTACATTACCGGGAGCGGCCTTAAAGAACTTATGCAGCTGCGGCGCATCGGAACTGACCACATCCCACTTCGCCAATGCATCACTGAGCGTGGGCGCATGCACCAACGGGACATCGCGATTGAGCAGTCCACCGCGATCGAGTTCCGCCAATGTCGCCATCACGCCACCGGCGCGATGAAAATCTTCCATATGATAGAGCTGCGTACTCGGTGCAAGCTTGCACAGTTGCGGTACTTTGCGTGACAGCCGATCGATATCGTCAACGGTAAAATCAACCCCCGCTTCATTTGCGGCTGCAAGCAGATGCAGGATGGTGTTGGTCGACCCCCCCATCGCAATGTCGAGACACATCGCATTTTCAAAGGCGGCTTTATTCGCAATGCTGCGCGGCAGTACCGACGCATCGTCCTGTTCGTAATAGCGCCTGGCGAGATCGACCACCAATCGACCGGCACTCAGAAAGAGCGCTTCGCGATCCGCGTGGGTCGCCAGCATCGAACCGTTGCCGGGCAATGAAACCCCCAGCGCCTCGGTGAGGCAGTTCATCGAGTTGGCGGTGAACATACCGGAACAGGAACCGCAGGTCGGACAGGCGGAACGCTCCATCGTCGCGACATCTTCATCCGACGCTTTCGGATCTGCGGCTGACACCATGGCGTCGACCAGATCGAGATGCACCACTTTGCCCTGAATCACCGCCTTGCCCGACTCCATTGGACCGCCTGAGACAAACACCACCGGAATGTTCAGCCGCAGCGCGGCGTTCAACATCCCCGGGGTGATCTTGTCACAGTTGGAGATGCAGACCAGCGCATCGGCACAGTGGGCGTTAACCATGTATTCCACCGAATCCGAGATCAGCTCGCGCGATGGCAGTGAATAGAGCATACCGTCGTGGCCCATTGCGATGCCGTCATCGACGGCGATGGTGTTGAACTCCTTCGCAACACCGCCCGCCTTCTCGATCTCACGCGCCACCAACTGGCCCATATCTTTTAGATGGACATGCCCCGGTACAAACTGGGTAAACGAGTTGGCGACCGCGATGATCGGTTTATCGAAATCACCATCTTTCATACCCGTGGCGCGCCACAATGCACGGGCGCCGGCCATGTTGCGGCCATGAGTGGTAGTACGGGAACGATATGCGGGCATTTGGGAACCTCTGAGAACAGTCTAAATTAAAAGCCGCTAAGATAGCAGATTTGGCGAGATGGCGCGATGCACGAACAATGGAAAACAATCATCTTCACTTCTTCACAGCCACTGAACGCCCCTCTCCCTCAGGGAGAGGGAACACAAACAGACGAAATAGCGTAAAATCCCACACTTTAAGAAGCACTGAAGGCGACTCAGTACGATGCAACCCTCCAAAATTGAAAAGAAGCTGCTCCACTACATCGGCAAAACGATCTCCGATTACAACATGATCCAGCGCGGTGATCGCGTGATGATCTGTCTCTCCGGCGGTAAGGATTCTTTTACGATGCTGACGCTGCTCAACAAGCTGCGCATCCGTTCGCACAATAAATTCGAGCTGTTTTCATATACGCTCGATCAGGCGCAGCCGGGATGGGATGACAGCGCACTGCGGGCGTGGCTGGAAGCGAAACAGATCCCCCACTTCGTCGAAACGAAAGACACTTACTCTATCGTCATCGATAAAGTCCAGCCCGGCAAGACCTACTGTTCGATGTGTTCGCGCCTGCGCCGCGGCAACATCTATCGCTACGCCGGTGATAACGGTTTCAACAAGATCGCCCTCGGTCACCACCGTGATGACCTGATCGAAAGCGCATTGATGTCGATGCTCTACAGTGGCGAGATCCGCTCAATGCCACCGAAGTTGCTGACCGATAGCAAGCGTCACATCGTCATCCGCCCGATGGCACAGTGTCAGGAACAGGATATCGCCGCCTACGCCGAAGAGCAGCAGTACCCAATCATCCCCTGTAACCTGTGTGGCTCACAGAAGAATATGACGCGTGCCAAGGTGAAACAGCTGATCCGTGATCTCGCGGCCGATAATCCCAAGGTGCCGAGCAATATGCTCAACGCGCTGGGGAATGTGCAGCTCAGTCAGCTGATGGATAGCCGTCATCAGGACTTTGTTAACCTGGAGTCTCAAATGCTGTATGGCGATAACCAGGAACAACGTAATGATGAGGATGCTGCGCCGCAGCAACAGGTCGGGTAGAATCGGTAGGCCTTATATACGAAGGCACAAACAATAACAGCGGAGCACCGCGTGCCAAATAAAACACCACACAAAAAAGAGCTACAACAGTTCGTCGATGGCTTCCGCCAGTCGGCACCGTACATCAACGCCTTTCGCGGCCGCACCTTTGTAATCGTATTTGGTGGCGAGATGGTGGCCGAAGAACAGTTCGCCAACCTCACCCACGACATCGCACTGCTCAACAGCCTCGGCATTCGGCTGATACTGGTGCACGGCGCGCGGCCGCAGATCGAGCAGCGACTCAAGGCACGCAACACCGCATTCGAATACGTCAATGGACTGCGCATCACCGACGATGCGGCGCTCGCGTGCGTTAAAGAGGCGAGCGGCACGGTACGGCTTGAGATCGAGGCGCTGCTGTCGATGGGACTGGCCAACTCACCGATGGCGGGGGCGCGCATCCGCGTGGCGTCGGGTAATTTTGTCACCGCGCGTCCGCTGGGGATTCGTGATGGCGTCGACCATCTGCATACCGGCGAGGTGCGACGCATCGATCACGAGGCGATTGAACGTCAACTCAACGACGGCGCGATTGTGCTGTTGTCACCGACCGGCTATTCACCGACGGGTGAGATCTTCAACCTGACGGCACTGGAAGTCGCCACCGCGGTCACTGCTGCGGTGCAAACGGATAAGCTGATCTGCCTCGTCGATGGCAAAGGGCTGCTCGACAGCAGAAAACGGTTGCTGCGACAGCTGACGCTAAGCGAGGCGGAGGCGATACTGGCGGGCAAGCGTAAACTGCCTGATGAGATCATCGAGCCCTTCAGGGCAGCAGTCGAGGCGTGCCGTTACGGTGCGCGGCGTGCCCACCTGATCAATCGCCACAGCGATGGCGCGCTGCTACAGGAGCTATTCACCCGCGATGGTGTCGGCACACTGATTACGGCGGATGACTACGAAGGGATGCGTCGCGCCACCATTGACGATGTCGGCGGCATCCTCGCACTGATCGAACCGCAGGAGGCGGCCGGCCTGCTGGTACGCCGTTCGCGCGAAAACATCGAGATGGAGATTGGTGACTTTATCGTGGTGGAGCGCGACGGCATGATCATCGCGTGTGCCGCATTGCACCCATTCAGCGACGAGTCAGCCGGTGAGCTGGCCTGTCTCGTAGTACACCCCGACTACCAGAACATGGGCTATGGTGACAGCCTGCTGGAGGCGATCGTACGCAGCGCCGCTGATCAAAGAATCTCACAACTGCTTACCCTGACGACGCGCGCCACCCACTGGTTCCGCGAACGTGGATTTATCAATACAGATATAAAATCGCTGCCGGTGAAACGGCGTGAACTGTATAACTTTCAACGCAATTCGAAGGTGCTGCTGAAATCGATCGATAGTTGAGTGCGGTTATTTGGTCCGCCCCCCCGAAAAAGCCCTAAACACCCCTTTTGCTGCTGCCGATATAGTGACTGTATCAAACAACAAAAGGAGGTGTAACATGCAGTACACCTATCCAGAACCTGCCGATGTCGGCATCCAGATCCCTCCCCATCTAGTTCCCGACCGTTTTCGTTGCGGTTTTTTACATGCACTGAAAGGCGGGCAACTGACCCAGGTGGAACAGATGCGGCTCTCTTTTCGTGAAGGATTCCGTGCTGGCAAGCTCTATCTGCGCGCACTGCGCCGCGCCCAGGGCATTGTGACCTTCCCGATACAGGGGCGCATCAGAGTCAGGGCCCGGTACTAGACACCAGGCAAAGCGACCTGAGCGGCAGTTCACCGTAGCAAGCGGGTTATCGGACGAGACAACCCGCCACCCTGAACCCATGCATAACAACACGTCCCCTCTGTGACCTCTCACTGTAGGCTTATTATCAGTAGTTCACTGTCAAAAACTTCACATCTACTACCTCTACCAGCTCTATATATTATTAACCCCATCAATTCCCTTGTGATTAACATGCCATAAAGTTGGATAAAGTCGCGTATAATGTCGATAACTCGCAATAACCCCATCGCCCTGTGGCGCCCAATCGAAATATTTCCAATCCATTATGCAAAAAGCCGCTCATCTATTTTCGTATCGTCCTTACTGGGCCAAACGTTTCGGCACTGCGTCGCAGCTACCGATGTCGCGCGCGGAGATGGATGACCTCGGCTGGGATAGCTGCGACATCATCATCGTCACCGGCGACGCCTATATCGACCACCCCAGCTTCGGCATGGCGCTGATCGGACGCCTGCTCGAAGCGCAGGGATTTCGCGTCGGCATCATTGCACAACCCGACTGGCATGATGCCTCTGCCTTTGAGGCGCTTGGCAAGCCCAATATCTGTTTTGGCATCACCGCCGGCAATATGGATTCGATGGTCAACCGTTACACCTCAGACCGACGCACGCGCAGTAATGACTCCTACACGCCCGATGGCGCGCCCGGCAAGCGCCCGGATCGTGCAGTAATCGTCTACGCGCAACGCGCGCGCGAGGCCTTCAAAGGGGTGCCGATCATCATTGGCGGGATCGAGTCGAGCCTGCGGCGCATCGCCCATTACGATTACTGGTCCGATAAAGTACGGCGCTCAATCCTGCCCGATTCAAAGGCCGATATGTTGCTTTTTGGCAATGCAGAGCGCGCCTTTGTCGAGGTGATGCATCGCCTCGCCAATGGTGAGGCGATCGACCAGATTAGAGATGTGCGCGGCACGGCCTTTATGACGCAGCAGATTCCTGACGACTGGGCAGTAAAGGATTCGACCCATGTCGACCAGCCGGGGCGCATCGAACCGCATATCGACCCTTACGCCCACGAAGCCGCATGCAGTACAGCAGACAAGCAAGCGGCCACCGGCGATGCGGATACCAAGGTGGTGCAGTTCATCCCGCGCGTGCAAAAGACCGATCGCAGCAAGACCGTGTTGCGTCTGCCGAGTTTTGACCAGGTGCTCAATGACAAGGTGCTGTACGCACACACCTCACGCGTCTTTCATCTTGAGACCAACCCCGGCAATGCACGCGCGCTGGTGCAGCAACACGGCAAACGTTATGTGTGGCTCAATCCACCGCCGATTCCGCTGGAGAGCGATGAGTTTGATCGCGTTTATGAACTGCCTTATACACGCAGACCACACACTGCATATAAAGACGCAAAGATGCCCGCCTGGGAGATGATCCGCCACTCAGTCAACATCATGCGCGGCTGCTTTGGCGGCTGTACCTTCTGTTCGATCACCGAACATGAAGGACGTATCATCCAGAGTCGTTCGGAGGATTCAGTCATCCGTGAGATCGAGGCGATCCGCGATACTGTACCGGGCTTCACCGGCAACATCTCCGACATCGGCGGCCCCACCGCCAATATGTATCGTCTCAGATGCAAAACGGAAGCGATCGAGTCGGCCTGTCGCAGGCTCTCATGCGTCTACCCCGATATCTGTAGCAACCTCAACACCGATCACAAACCACTGATCAACCTCTACCGCCGTGCGCGCAGCCTGCCCGGCATCAAAAAGGTCTTCATCGCCTCAGGCCTCAGATACGACCTTGCGATCCGCTCACCAGAGTACGTCAAAGAACTGGTGACGCATCACGTCGGCGGCTACCTGAAGATCGCACCAGAGCACACTGAGGAAGGGCCGCTGAGCAAGATGATGAAGCCCGGCATCGGCTCCTATGATCGCTTCAAACAGATGTTCGATAAGTACTCGAAACAGGCGGGCAAAGAGCAGTATCTGATCCCCTACTTCATCTCGGCACACCCGGGCACGAAAGATGAAGATATGTTACAGCTCGCACTGTGGCTGAAGAAAAACAACTTTAAACTCGATCAGGTGCAGGCTTTTATCCCCACCCCGCTGGCGATTGCATCGGCGATGTATCACTCTGAAAAGAACCCACTACGCAAGGTTGATCGCCAGTCAGAGCATGTCCGCACACCCAAAGGGGAGAAGCAACGCCGCCTGCATAAAGCCTTCCTGCGCTATCACGATGCAGAAAACTGGCCGCTATTGCGCGAGGCGTTAAAGAAGATGGGGCACGCCAATCTGATCGGCAACGGCAAACAACACCTGGTACCGCTGTGGCAACCTGAAGGAACGGGTGAAAACAAGGGCCGCAGATTGAGCGGGAATGCCAACAGTAGACCGAAGCAAAAATTGGCATCATCACGGCCAGGGAAGTCAACACGCGCACGCACCGCGACAACGACAAAACGGCAGCCGCCACGAGGGCGTCAACGCTAACAGAAGGTGCCACTAAGTACAGTGGAAGGACTTACTCTAGCGGGCTAGTCGAAGAGGCAGATGAATCCCTGACGGGTACAACTGACGCTTCAACGACTTTTAACTTTAATAATATGACCACCGGAATCACCAGTAACGCTGCGACCAGCAGCTTCAGGTAGAGCCCCTGAATCACCGTCAGCGAGAACACCGCAACAATCGCAATGGTCAACAGCGCCATCCTGCGCGCCCGGCGAGGAATCGCCCGACTCTCCTGCCAGTGATAGATCATCGGACCAAAGATTTTGTTGGCGAGCAGCCAGTTATGTAATGCTGGACATGATTTAGCAAAGCAACCCGCCGCCATCAGGATAAAGACAGTCGTTGGCAAACCAGGCACAACTACCCCGATACCGCCAAGGACGACAAAAAAGAGTCCCGCTATAATCAATAAATAACGTTGCATCGCATCCCAGCTCCCAAACCTCTCCAATTCCTGCACAGACCAACTTAATCCACTTATCGGCGTTATCAGCTGGCAACTGAAACAATTAAGCCATTAATAACACTACTTTTTCGGGAACCGATATTATGCCGACTGAAATAGCCCGCTAATCTCTTCAGGCACAAATGGACGCCCACGCTGGTTGATCGAAGTGCCGGTGATTTTGGCTTTCATCACCAGGCGATTGTCCGAGCTGCGGTAGATATCCTGTAAAAAATCAAAACGCACCTTTGAGCTTTGCTGCGTGTTCAGCCCTATCCAGAACTCATCACCACTCTGTAGCGGGGTCTTGTAATCGAGCTCAGCCCGCACCACCACCAGATTGATATTATTTTTGGCCAACGCTGCAAAATCGACTCCTGAGGCCAGCAGGTACTCATGGCGCGCATGTTCCAGATAGTTCTGATAGACGCCGTTATTTACGATCCCCTGAATGTCGCACTCATAGTCCCTCACCTTGAAATCGAGTCTAAATGCATATTCCATCTTCATTCCTTTTCAAAAACTGCGGCGCAACTATGCCCCATAAAAAACAACAAGTTACATCAAAACCCATGATTAAACAAAACCCAGCTGACAGCTGGACAACATAATATCCACTAATATTGGTGAAAACCCTCTGTTTTTACAAAGTTTTCAGGTAAAATGCGCCCTTTTCAAATGCTGGCTGCCCGAGCAATCACATGATCAATCTGGGGCCAGCGACCACTGGCATCTGACACGTCATCATCCACGCGGCATCGGCTGATCACTGTTTTGCTCCCCACCTATATTGGGCAGCAATATATTGAGGGTGGCAATACAGTTTGACTCGATGGCCGGCACCAATCTTCGACCATCTGGAACGTTTTTATTTATTAACTAAATACTAGAGTACTAACATGACAGACCTATCGCTTTACAGAAACATCGGTATCTTCGCACATGTCGATGCTGGCAAGACCACTACGACTGAGCGCATCCTCAAGCTCACCGGTAAGATCCATAAACTGGGTGAAGTACATGACGGTGCAGCGACCACCGATTTCATGGAGCAGGAGCAGGAGCGTGGTATTACCATTCAGTCGGCGGCGACCACCTGTTTCTGGAATGATCACCGTTTCAACATTATCGATACCCCGGGCCACGTTGACTTCACCATCGAAGTTTATCGCTCGCTAAAAGTACTTGATGGCGGTGTCGGCGTATTCTGTGGTTCTGGTGGTGTTGAGCCTCAGTCTGAAACCAACTGGCGTTATGCCAATGATTCTGAAGTTGCCCGTATTATCTACGTCAACAAACTCGATCGTATGGGGGCAGACTTCTATCGCGTGGTGGATCAGGTTAAAAAAGTGCTCGGTGCCAACGCACTCATCATGACGCTGCCGATCGGCATCGAAGACGACTTCGTCGGCATCATTGATTTAATGGAAATGAAGGCGTGGATCTGGGATGAGTCTGGTGATCCAATGAAATATGAAATCGTTGATATCCCAGCCGAGTATCAGGAAAAAGCGGAAGAGTATCGCGAAATGATGGTCGAAACCGCGCTGGACCAGGACGATGACCTGATGGAGAAATACCTCGAAGGCGAGCAGCCTTCTATCGAAGATCTTAAGCGCTGCATCCGTAAAGGCACCATCGCGCTGGACTTCTTTCCTACTTACTGTGGCTCTGCGTTTAAAAACAAAGGTGTTCAGCCGATGCTGAATGGCGTGGTTAATTATCTGCCTAGCCCTACCGAAGTTAAGCCTCAGCCTGAGGTCGATCTTGAAGGTAACGCTACCGGTGAATTCGCTGTTGTTGATATCGACAAGCCATTCCGCGCACTGGCGTTCAAGATCATGGATGACCGTTTCGGCGCATTGACCTTTATTCGCGTCTACTCAGGGAAGCTGAACAAGGGTGACACCATCCTCAACACCTTCACCGGCAAGACCGAGCGTATCGGCCGTCTCGTAGAGATGCATGCGGATGATCGTATCGAGCTGGATAGCGCGCAGGCGGGTGATATTGTTGCCATCGTCGGCATGAAAAACGTTCAGACCGGTCACACCCTGTGTGATCCTAAAAAACCAGCGACCCTTGAACCAATGGTCTTCCCAGATCCCGTTATCTCAATCGCCGTTGCACCTAAAGACAAGGGCGGCTCTGAGAAGATGGGTATCGCCATCGGCAAGATGGTCCAGGAAGACCCTTCATTCCGCGTTGAGACCGATGAAGATTCAGGCGAAACCATCCTCAAGGGAATGGGCGAACTGCATCTCGACATCAAGGTCGACATCCTCAAGCGTACCCACGGCATTGAGCTGGAAGTGGGCAAACCACAGGTGGCCTACCGTGAAACCATCACGCAGGTGACCGAAGATTCATACACCCATAAGAAACAGTCGGGTGGTTCGGGTCAGTTTGCGAAGATCGATTATATTGTCGAGCCAGGTGAGCCCGGCAGCGGCTACGAATTCGAATCAAAGGTTACCGGTGGTAACGTACCTCGCGAATACTGGCCTGCTGTCGAGAAAGGTTTCAAGCTCAGCATGGAGAAAGGTGTGCTGGCAGGCTATCCACTGCTCGACATCAAGGTTACCCTGATAGATGGTGGCTTCCATGCGGTTGACTCCTCTGCGGTCGCGTTTGAGATTGCATCTAAAGCAGCCTATCGTCAGACCATCCCTAAGGCGGGCCCACAGCTGATTGAGCCTATCATGAAGGTTGATGTATTCACGCCAGACGACCATGTAGGTGATGTAATCGGCGATCTTAACCGTCGTCGCGGCATGATCAAGTCACAGGAAGCGGGTATCACCGGCGTGCGCATCAAGGCTGACTGCCCATTGAGCGAGATGTTTGGCTACATTGGTGATCTGCGTACCATGACCTCGGGTCGTGGCCAGTTCTCGATGGAGTTCTCGCATTACCTGCCATGTCCGAAGAATGTTGCGGACGAGGTGATCAAAGAAGCCCAGGAACGCAACGCGAAGAAATAATTCGCGTTACAGTGCAACGGGTGGCCATGCAATATCGGCCACCCAAATAAAAAAGGCCGGGGATCATTTAACGATCCCCGGCCTTTTTTTATTCATGCTTAACAGCCGACGCTACTTCACCACCTTCAGATGGGAGCGATCTGGCTTTTTATTCGGTGGCGGCGTTGGCGAATCATCATCGTCCTCTTCCAGCACCATCCCCTGCCCATTTTCACGTGCATAGATCGCCAGTACCGCATTGATTGGCACGCTCACTGTCATTGAAACCCCATCAAAACGGGCATCAAACTGCACCCATTCATTGCCAAGCTCCAGATTACGCACGGCGCTGCCATTGATATTAAGGATGATGCGGCCATTCTCGATATATTTCTCCGGCACCACAATATCGGGCACCATCGCATTCACCAGAATGTGCGGTGTATAGTCGTTATCAACGATCCACTCATGAATTGCGCGGATTAGATAAGGTTTACTAGGGGTCATTTCCATGGGTAAAAATTTCAGCGGTGTTGTAATTAGGTAACACGATCAGCAGGTGATCCCGGCCCGCATCACCCATCTTGATAGTGGCTGATACGAACGCAGGATGGTGGTTACTTTCCGATCTCTTTCTCAATCTCTGTCAGGCTGGTTTGAAAAGATTCACGTGCAAACAGACGCCCAGCATATTCCTGTACTGGCTTCGCCTGCGAGGGTAATTTAATGCCGTAGTGTGAGAGACGCCACAACAGCGGGGCAAGGCTACAGTCAATCAGGGAAAAATCGTCGCTCATGAAAAATGCCTTCTTAACGAAGATCGGTGCAATCAATGTCAGTCCGTCCTGAATCGTCTTGCGCGCGGCCGCAGCCTTAGCACTACTATTGCCAGTAAGGTCACCCAGCACACCGTACCAGTCATGCTCAATACGATGCAGCATCATGCGACTACGCGCCCGCGACACTGGATCAACCGGCATCAACGGAGGATGGGGGTAACGCTCATCCAGGTATTCCACAATAATCTGAGAGTTATAAAGTACCAGATCACGATCCACCAGCGTCGGTACAGAGCTGTAGGGATTAAGATCGATCAGGTCTTCCGGCAGGTTATTTTTATCAACACTGATAATATCAGCGGTGATACTTTTTTCTTCAAGGACAATACGAACACGATGACTTAAAGGACAAGTATCCTCTGAATACAGGGTCATCACAGGTCTTCTGGTGGCAACTGTCGCCATTAAATATACTCTCCTAAAGTCAGTAACAAGCGGAAAAACCGAACAAGACCGGAGATAATAGCATACTCAAAACATTCACGTCACAAATTGCTGTTTTTATTGTTTATTATCAATATATTACAGATCCCTGTCCTTTTTAATCACCTCATATGCAGAACGGATTTCGTGCGTCTTTTCGGTCGCGATCTTCATCATCTCCTCTGGTAACCCTTTGGCCACCAGTTTGTCAGGATGATGCTGACTCATCAGTCGTCGATACGCCTTTTTAACCTCGGCGTCCGTCGCATTTTTCGACACATCAAGAATCTTGTAGGCATCATCAAGCAACATGCCACCACCGCGCCCACCTCGACCACCCGCCCCGCGTAACATCGCCTCAATCTGATCAAATTCGGCACGTGAAAACCCCAGCGACTGACAGATGTGCAGCAGGATTTTCTTCTCGGCCTGATCAAGGCTGCCATCGGCATAACAGGCCTGTAGCTGGATCTCGATAAAGACGCGCAACAGGTCATGGCGACGCTGACACTCACGTTTGAGTTGATCGATCACATCATCGAGTGGGAAATTTTCCGCCTTGCCCTCGTTAAAGAGGTTGATTGCCATCTTCTTCAGCGTTGGGTTGAGCTGCATCTGATCCATCAGCGTGCGCGCCATCTGGATCTCATTCTCCGAGACCCGCCCATCCGCCTTCGCCAGATGCCCCATCACCGAAAAGGTGGCGGTAAAAAACGCCGTCTGCACCCGCTGTCGGCCATGCACCTGGCCCACCTTATTATCTAGCCCATGCCCCAGTGCCGCGCCTAATAACGCCCCCAGCGGGCCTCCCAGCATAAAACCAAACGTGCCACCAAACAGTTTTCCCCACCAGCTCATTGAATGCTCTCTTTAGTTATTCTATTCAACAGGTCAACAATATTATATTACTCGGAGCTATTCAGGTTGCGCCTGATTTGTTCGAGTACAAGGAAAAAGCGCACAGTTTACACGTGTAAACAAGCACATTTGACGCCGTAATCGGGCAAATCAGGTATGAGCTGAATAGTTACGATTGAACGACAAGACTGCCACGATACATCTGCATCTGGCAACTAAAGCTGTATTCACCGGTGCTGAGAGGCCCGATAACCACCTTCTTTTTTTCTCCCAACGGCAAATCCAGCGCGATATCAAGCTCATTAAAAATTACCTTTTCAGCACAGGGGCTCGGGTCTCGCCGCATGAAACTGAGTGTGACCCGCTCGCCCTGCGGCACTTCGATGCGTGCCGGGCTATAGACACCGTTCTCCACCAGAACCTCGATCGCGCCACTGCCGCTCACCCGTTCAGCACCAGGTCGCGCCAGCCAGAACCACCAGACGATGAAGCCCATCAATGCCACGGCGAGCAGATTGACGACAAAGCTCATCATGATTGAGCCCCTTCCGGCTTAAACAGCCGCAGGCGGTTGGCATTAGTGACCACGGTCAGCGACGACATCGCCATCGCGCCCCCGGCAACGATTGGATTGAGCAGAATACCAAACAATGGAAAGAGAATACCGGCCGCAATCGGAATACCGAGCGAGTTATAGATAAAGGCACCAAACAGGTTCTGTTTGATGTTACGCACCGTCGCGATCGATATCGCAATCGCATCGGCCACACCGTGCAGCGAGCCACGCATCAACGTCACATCGGCGCTCTCGATCGCGACATCGGTACCGGTGCCGATCGCAAAACCGACATCGGCCCTGGCTAATGCGGGCGCGTCATTAATGCCATCCCCGACCATGCCGACCACCTCGCCACTCGTCTGTAGTGCAGCGACCTTTGCAGACTTATCTGCCGGTAGTACTTCAGCGATCACTTCATCGATACCGACCTGATTTGCGACCGCCGCCGCCGTCGCCGCATTATCACCGGTCAACATCACCACCTTGATGCCGATCTTGTGCAGCCGTGCAATCGCCGCCTTTGAATCTGCCTTGATCGGATCGGCCACCGCCACAATCCCCGCCGCTGCACCATCGACCGCGAGATACATCGGGGTTTCACCGTTCGCAGCAAGCCGTGCCGCTTCTGTGGGCAGTTCACTCAATGCGATAGAATGATCATCCATCAGTTTGCGATTGCCAAACAGTACCGCCCGACCATCGATCTGCGCCCGCACCCCATGGCCTGCGATCGCCTCAAAGCCTTCAGCGCTCGATAGTGAGAAATTGCGTTCACTGGCTGCGGCGACAATCGCCTCCGCCAGCGGATGCTCTGAGCCGGTCTCAATCGATGCCGCCACACTCAACAACCTTGCCTCATCCCAATTGGCTGCCGGGATCAGGTTTGTCACGGCGGGCTGCCCTTCCGTCACCGTGCCGGTCTTGTCCAGCACCACGGTGGTGATCTGCCCGGCACGTTGCAGCGCTTCACCGTTACGAATCAGCACCCCGTACTCGGCCGCCTTACCCACACCGACCATGATCGAGATCGGTGTCGCCAGCCCCAACGCGCAGGGACAGGCGATGATCAACACCGTCATCGTTGTCAGCAGCACATAGGCCGCCTTCGGCTCCGGCCCGAAATTGAACCAGACCAGAAAGGTCACCACCGCCAGCAGCAACACCACCGGGACAAAGACGCCCGCGATCTTATCGACCATGCGCCCGATCGCAGGCTTGGAATTCTGCGCCTGTCGCACCATCTCAATAATACGCGCCAGCGCAGTATCTTTACCGATGCGGGTCGCGCTAAATAGAAAGGTGCCTGACTTGTTAAGCGTGCCGCCCACCACTTCATCACCCACCTGCTTCTCAACCGGCAGCGGTTCACCGCTAATCATCGATTCATCGATATTGGAATGACCGTCGATGATCACCCCATCAATGGCAATCTTTTCACCGGGACGGACACGCAGGGTTTCATTCAGCCCGACCTGCTCGATCGGCACATCGATCTCTTTGCCATCGCGCACCACCCGTGCGGTCTTCACCTGCAGGCCGATCAGTCGTTTAATCGCCTCCGAGGTCTTGCCGCGTGCGCGCATCTCCAATGCAGCGCCAAGATTGATCAACGCAATGATAATCACCGCCGCTTCAAAATAGAGATGGCGCGCCTCGGCCGGCACCATGCCGGGCCAGATCAAAATCAACGTCGAAAACAGCCACGCGGTGCCCGTGCCCAGCGCAATCAACGTATCCATGTTGGCGTTGTGTCCCTTAAACGCCTTCCATGCGCCGGTGAAAAAACGGCCGCCGGAATAGACCAGTACAAACAGGCTTACAGCAGCAACCATCGCCCAGAAGATGCGACCGCCGCCATCGAGCGACGGCATCACGCTGAGCAGCATCATGCCGAATAACGACGCACCCACCACACCCGCGACCGACGCCTTTTTCAGTAATGAGCGATAGTAGGCAAACTCCGCCGCTTCTTTCTCTTCCGACTCTTCTTCAGTGCCACTCAACTCCGCTGCTTCATAACCAGCGGCAATGACAGCATCGATCAGCGCCTGTGCAGCGACGTTACCGCTGACTTCTGCAGTGTGTTCGGCAAAGTTGACCACCGCACTTTCGACACCGGGTACCGCGTTAAGCGCGCGCTCGACCGATGCCACGCAGCCCGCGCAGCTCATGCTACCGATGGAGAGTTGTATGTTTTTGTCTGTCATTTGATTACACCTGATTATAGCGCTTCATTAGTCCCGTATAGTCATCACTATAGCAACCAGCTTACACAGGCGTGACATAAAGGGGAATATTTGAGATGCATCCCTTAAGTGTCAGGCGAGCGATATCCTGTGGACGATGCTCTCTGTACGCAACTGGGAACAGCTCCGAAGCGAGTGCAGTTGGTCACAAAAGCGCTATATTGAAACGACGAAATTGATTGCGCGCAGTACGCTTGTAGTGGTTCCGGGTTAAATGGGATTAATAGCGATTAATGGGGTCTATGGCACTAGATACATTGGCCGCCGCAAAGATTAACGGTTGACGGCAGCTCTCTCTTGTAACGACAATCTACCAAAGAGACAATCCTGTATTTACAAAGCAGTAACCCATGGAGAAACAACATGGATTCACTCGTCACCACCGAATGGCTGAGCCAGCACCTCGATGACCCGGACCTGGTGCTGCTCGACTGTACCGTCTACCAGGTGCCGGAAGATGACGGCGGCTTCCACAATGTGAGCGGTTGCGAAAAGTATAACGAAGGCCACATCCCCTCTGCCGGCTTCGCAGACCTCAAGGGCGACCTGTGCGACACCGACAGTCCGATCGAATTCGCCGTGCCAACGCCTGAGCAGTTCTGTGCCGCGATGGGGGGACTGGGTGTCGGCGACGACTCCCGCGTCGTACTTTACGATGCCAGTTATGCAGCGTGGGCCGCCCGCGTGTGGTGGATGCTGCGCTGGGTCGGATTCGAGCGGGCGGCGCTACTGGATGGCGGATTGAAGGGCTGGATCGATGAAGAGCGGCCACTCTCTACCGAGCCAGCCACCCGGCCTGCAAAACTGCTCGCCCCCGCGCCCCGACCAGAACTGATCGCAGACCGGAACGAAGTGCTTGCCAGCATCGATGACAACGCCGTCCACCTCATCGATACTTTACCAGCAGAGTTTTATCGTGGTGAGGCAAGCATCTACGCCCGCTCCGGCCACATCCCCACGGCAACCAACACCTGCGGTCTCGACCTGCTCGACGAGACAGGCCATTTCCGGCCGGACGACGAACTGACTACACTCATCAAAGGCGACCGCAACGCCCGCGCCATCACCTACTGTGGTGGCGGCATCATGGCCTCCGCCAACGCCTTCGCGATGACTCGCCTCGGCTTCACCGACGTTGCGGTCTACACCGCCTCACTGCAGGAGTGGGCCGCCGATCCGGATCTTCCGCTGGTTGTCGGCTCGCCCTGAGAGGGCAAATAAAAAAGGAATAGAATAACGAGCGTGGGAAGTTCATCTACCTTACAAACATCATAAGAGGGGTAACAAAAATGTACCGACTAATACGTTCAATACTGCTCATCAGTTTACTCTTTGGCATAGGTGCGCCAGCCTGGGCTAACGATGAAAGCTGGGAATACAAAGTCGTCATCCTGCAAGGGGTCACGGCAGGCGGCACCATCAAAGAGATAGCGAGTGGTGTCTCTGTCGATACCAAGAAAACTAAAGCACTGAATGAACTTGCTTCTGATAGATGGGAAGTGGTATCGGTCATTGGATCGCTGGTCGCCGATCATGTGGTGTATCTGCGGCGAGAGGTGAGCAGGTAACACCTGATAACGAGATCAAAGGGATCTCGTTGCATGCATGGCGGTAGTCCCTCGCATTAAAAACAATAAGGGTGATGTCACATGAAAATCAGCTTCTATGGTTATAACGCCTTCCTGATCAACTCGAATGACAAAAAAATCGCCATCGATCCCGGCGCACTGTTTTTCTATTTTTTCCGCTTCACAACGCTGATCCCGGAATCTGAATGGAAAAGCATCACGCACATTTTTGTGACCCATGGTGACCCTGATCACTACTGGCACACTGATAGAGTAGCAGAAGCCTCTAGCGCCCCTGTTATCTGCAATAAGACAATGGTGAGGGATATCGAGGGAAAACCACTCATGCTTGGCCCCCGAGATAAAGGGCTGGCTTTTACCACACCCTTTAACAAGCTTCACACTCTTTCAGTTGATGAAACCATTGAGCTTGATGGCATGTCGATTACCGGCATAAAAACGACACATGGCGAACTCATTCTGAAACTTGGCCCCATTTCCAAAACAGTCAAGCCAGGCCCGGAAGAGCGAGTCGGGTGGGGCGCGATCGGCTTCGATATTCAACTCGATGGAAAGCGTGTGGTTAATCTTGGCGACACGCTCCTCCACACGAAAGAATGGGAAGCGATTAATAACCCCGACGTCTTAATGATACCTATTGGCGGAGGAGCCATTCATAACACCATGGATGAAAGGGAGGCCCTGCAGGCGGTAAAGATCATGCAGCCAAAACTTGTGATTCCCTGCCACTACAACTGCCCGGCATTCTTTACTAAAAAATATAATCCTGCTGATGACAGGATGTTTAAGGAAGAAGTCGAAAAAACAGGGGCCAGGTGCGTTATCTTACATCAAGGAGAATCAATAACTATTTAAAGTTAGGAAAGCCCAGGTTAATTTTCTTGTCGTCATTCCGGACGAAGCGTAGCGTAGATCCGGAATCCAGAGTCTATAATTCAACAAGTTACTGGAATTCCGGCATCCACCCGAATGACGCATGCATCAGAAGCTCCCTGGCGATATACGACCTTCCTGTACCCAAGACAGATTCAAAGGAGCTCTATGCGTAAAGGCAAACCCAGTATAACGGCACGCAAAGTGGCCCTGAGTATTGTCACACTGGGTGCAAAAGCGGGAATGGATAGAGTCCTTCCTCGCGGCATTGTGCAAGCGACAGAGCGATTGCTCGTTGCTTCCGGTGTGGTTGGAGCAAGGACCGTACGCTGGGCCCGATCACAACGCGCCGTTGCCATCTACGAAGCGTTCGACTCAATACTACCGGGGCAGTTTGAGGCCTTTGCCCACAGAAAGGCGCTCTGTGAGCGCCAGGTAAGAGATGCTCTTGATCTTGGTACCACTCAGGTTCTGGTTCTGGGGGCCGGTTACGACACACTGGGTTGGCGGCTGGCACCTGAGTTCCCTGATGTAAACTTTTTTGAAATTGATCACCCGGCAACCGCCCGTCTCAAGGCCAAAGGAATCGCTGCGATGGGAGAGCGAGATAACCTCTGCCTGATCGCGGAGGATCTTGGCAAACGTAATCTGGTGGATGTGCTAAAAAATAGCGTGTCGTGGGATCAAAAAGCACGAACCATCATCGTAGCCGAGGGGCTTGTGATGTACCTGCCTGCCGACGCCGTGCAGGGCCTGTTTCGTCAATGTGCCGTAGTGACTGGTGTCGGCAGCCGGATCGCCTTTAGCTATATCCCTGCCGGTACGGATGGTCGGCCTGATGTGGGTCGATGGAGCGGATTGATGCTGTGGGGTCAGAAGATGATTGGAGAGCCATGGCTCTGGAGTATACGCCCCGAAGAACTTGACGCGTTTCTCCAACCACTGGGATGGACAAATGCCCCGACGCTGGCCGGGACGACCGTTAAGCATGGGGTGGAATTCTATGTCGTGGCCACAAAAGATAACAGCAGGGACGAGTAAGACGGGCAGGTCATGAGGAGCAGTTATGAAAGCAATGGTATGGACAAGATACGGATCACCGGATTTTCTTGAACTCAGAGAGATAGAAAAACCGACGCCCAAAGATAATGAGGTCTCGATAAAAGTTCATGCTGCATCCATAAATTCATGGGACTGGGAACTCATGAGAGGTGTGCCGTTCGTGAACCGTTTGATGGCCGGACTGCGAAAACCTACAAGAATCAAAATACTCGGCTGTGATATCGCGGGAAGGGTTGAAGCAGTTGGTAAAAACGTAAAGCAGTTTCAACCGGACGATGAGGTGTTTGGGGATCTATCCAGCTGTGGCTGGGGCGGCTTTGCCGAGTATCTGTGTGCTCACGAAAACGCGCTGGCACTGAAACCGGCCAGTATGACATTTGAGCAAGCTGCGGCGATACCTCAGGCAGGTCTCCTCGCCCTGCAGGGGCTTCGCAAGGGAGAGGTTCTGCCCGGACAACTCAAACCTGGCCAAAAGATTTTGATCAATGGTGCGTCTGGTGGTGTGGGGTCATTTGCGGTGCAGATGGCCAAATCAAGCGGGGCCGACGTCACCGGCGTGTGCAGCACAAAGAAAATGGACTTTGTGCGTTCGCTGGGTGCAGACCATGTTATCGATTACACGCAAGAAGATTTCACCAACAATGGCCAGCAGTATGACCTGATCCTTGATGTGATGGCACTCCATTCAATTTCCGACTACAAGCGGGCATTAAGCTCTAACGGTATTTATGTCATGGTCGGCGGAGATTCATCTCTAGCAAGCCAGCTCCTGTTCCTGGGTCCATGGATTTCAATGACTGAAAATAAGAAAATGGGGCTTCTGATGCATAAGGCAAACAAGGGGCTGGATATTATGATTGCGCTTCATGCGTCCGGAAAAGTGGTGCCTGTTATCAATAGAAGTTACCCGTTAAGTGAAACCGCCGAAGCGTTTCGCTATTTTGGAGAAGGGCTCGCTAAAGGAAAAGTCATCATCACGATGGGTGAGCCTTCATGAAAACAGAATCGCTGGGGAATTCAAAAATATTGAATCTAATTTTCAAACCTTCTGGTAAGTTGATGGGAAGCAGAACCAGACAGTGGCTAATGCCCGCTGAAAAGACCCTGCAACTTGCTAATATTCAACCTGCCCAGACTATTCTGGAAGTGGGGTGTGGCACAGGATTTTTCACCATACCTGCGGCACAAATGGTCGGGGATCAAGGG
Source organism: uncultured Gammaproteobacteria bacterium (assembly GCA_945787155.1). Lineage (GTDB taxonomy): Bacteria > Pseudomonadota > Gammaproteobacteria > SZUA-140 > SZUA-140 > SZUA-76. The sequence goes on from CALZHD010000037.1 coordinate 20,473, forward strand.
TGCCTGATAGCGATGGATGCCTCTTCCGGTTTTCTTGCCGAAGTCACCACAAAAGTAAAGAAGGCCCAGTTGAATAACGTCCGCATCATGCAGCGAGATGCCCTGAATACCGGCCTGGAAGATGCAAGCATCGACAAGGCGCTATTATTTGGCGTTCTCCCCTTCCCCCTGCTTCCGCTTGATAAGCTTCTACCCGAAATGCATCGAGTTTTGAAACCTGAGGGAACGATGGCAGTATGGTTGTTTCCACCCCTGGTGCATTCATGGGTGCCAAATTCAATTGAGAAATCCGGCCTGTTTGAAAAACTCAATGAACAAAGTAGTGTCTACAATTTCATTAGAATCTGAGCATTGAAGACAATTGAATTTACGTGGCGATCACCGAGCGGGTGAGTAACGTGCGGAAGGGTTTATAGCGTAACTGGGGAAGATTAACTTGAACACTACTACCCCTCGTGCATTTCGGCCAGAAACTGGCCATTTGTATTTTTACTCTGCCCCTGAGGTATCCCCACGAAATAGCAATTGATTTCAAACAATTAAGGCGTATAGTTTTTCTAAAACAGCGTGTGCACCGGATTTTTTCCTCCGAACTCA
>CALZHD010000038.1 GCA_945787155.1 uncultured Gammaproteobacteria bacterium
CGCAGGATGTCATCATCGTTCAGTTCAACGCCACGATAGACTGGCAACTTGCCGGCATCAAGCAGCGCCGCATATTCGTCGATGGTCTTAACGTTCTGACTATAAGTGTTGCCCACCATCCCAATCGACGTCACGCCCATCGCCACAAGATCACACTCCGCGTGGGTCGAATAGCCCTGAAAATTACGATAGAGGCTACCCTCACGCTGTGCCACCGCCAGCTCATCATCAGGCTTGGCGAAGTGATCCATGCCGATATAAACATACCCCGCCTGTGTCAGACGCTCGTTGGTCATCTGCAAAATATCCAGCTTCTCGCTCGCGGATGGCAGATCGGCCTCAAGGATGCGGCGCTGCGGTGTAAACATCTCCGGTAGATGCGCATAGTTGAAGACCGAGAGACGATCCGGTCCCGCTGCGATCACCTTATCAACCGTCTTCGCAAATCCTTCCAGCGACTGGAACGGCAGACCGTAGATCAGATCGACACTAACCGATTTAAAACCTTCTCCCTTCGCCTGATCAAGCACCGCAAAGGTCTGCGCTTCAGTCTGAATACGGTTGACCGCCTTCTGTACGCGCGGATCAAAATCCTGCACGCCGAGACTCATGCGATTAAAACCCAGCTCGCGCAACAACTTGATGGTATCGTTTTTCACTTCACGTGGATCGATCTCAATCGAATACTCACCACTATCGTCATCGTACAGATTGAACTGTTCACGTGTCTTCGCCATCAACGCCGTCATCTGCGCATGGCTGATAAAGGTAGGTGTACCGCCACCCCAGTGGAGTTGATCCACTTTGCGCGAGCGATCAAACAGCACCCCCTGCATCTCGACCTCTTTAAATAACGAAGCAAGATACGGTTCTGCATGTTTGCGATTCTTGGTCGCGATCTTGTTACACGCACAGTAGAAGCAGAGTGTGTCGCAAAATGGAATATGAAAGTAGAGAGAAAGTGGCCCGCCCTGCTGGTTAGTCCTGGCCGCCACGGCACGGTAATCGGCCTCAACAAAGCCCTCGTGAAACTGTACCGCAGTGGGATACGAGGTGTAGCGAGGACCGCTCTTGTCATAACGACGGATTAATTCAATATCAAAAATCAGGGACTGATCCATTACCACACTCCTAACCACCCACCTGAAAAATAGAAATAACGCGCTGCGGGCAATCTGTGATTATAAGGGAATCGCGCCATCATCGCGAATTGTAATACCAATTCCTGACTGTAACCCTATGATATTAAAGTGGCTTAAGGAGGTTCTAGCTTAATTCAAAAAATTGTCATTGCGGGCAAACTGACGCGACCTCCATTCTATCAGCACCATCAAGTTACGAGACTGCTGGATCGCAACGCCCCTCGTAATGACAACTTTTCATAGATTCTTAAAGGACGTAGCACCGGAAGGGCATAGCATCAATTGCTCATTCATAATGTTTGGCGTGTGCCTCGCCGATACGAGTCGAGACCTGCTCCCAGTCATTGACAAACATCCCCAGGGCTTCAGAAAGACCTTCTTTCATTAACCAGTCATAATTTTTATTCTGATAAGTTGAGATGATCTCGTTGTAATGCTCTTTTAGTACAGTATTCTCTGAGTCAAGATTGGTGATAATCCCAAGGCCGGTAGGTGCCGTCGGAATGGTAAAACAGGTGAGGTCTGGCCGATACCTGCGAAGTGCCGCCATTACTTTCCATGCATCACCGGAATTGAAGTTGGAGTGACTGACAGGATCGGAGGAGATGTTATCCAGCGGTCGCACATCATGCAGCACCACCACGGTTCCAGGGTGAGAAAACCGCTCTACATTCATAAAATCACGTAACACCTGATCATAAACATGCAGTCCATCGATAAAAGCCAGATCAAGTTTGGCATGTCCCATCACCTCAGCCAGATCGTGTTGTGCAAAGAACACATCACTTTCCAGGTTAAACATCTGCGTCGTATCCGATAGTGGGTACTGAAGTATCGGATTAGGGTCTACTCCCACTGCGACGGTAGGTGGCTGGGCGAATCTGAGCGTTTGGCCGGTTTGAACCCCTATCTCAAGATAGGTGGCGGGTTGAAGCCACTGATGGAAGCGCACTAGCCACTCATGATAGCTATCACCTGGCATCAGCGCCTTAGAGAGCGAGATATAGGTGGCATCATGACTGGCCACTTGTTTCTGACTGAGCGCCTTGCGTAAAACTCTTTCAGCCTCTGAATACCGCTCATACTGAATTAAGGCTTTTCCCAAAACTAACAGAGAGTAATAATGGTCAGGATCCTTAATCAGCGCCTGTTTAAGCACACCCTCTGCTTCTCTGAGCATTCCAGTGGACAGATAAGTCTCGCCCAGGGTTGCCAATAGCAGGAGATTATCGGGATTGACTCCCAAAGCGTTGCGGACCTGTTGAATGGCCTCATTTGATAGCGTCTGACTCTTCTTGAGCAGGGCATATGCGAGCATATGGCTTGCGTCTGGCTGCCCCGGTATTTTCTCAAGGACCATTCTACAGGCCTTGTCAGCTTCGTCTGGCTGGCTGACGGATAAGTGACGAGCGGCGCTCTCAAGCAGTTGATTGAGATCATTCATGAGATGTAAAACTCCGCACAAGTTAATTAATTAAGGTTGACACGCTTGGGGAAACTTTGATGAAGACATCGAAAACGGCCTCCATCTACACACTATAACGTCGAGGGGCGTGTCAAACTTTAATGCCAGATCTACCGTCAGGCGAACGGTTCAACGATGAATATAGCTGGCAGTATCAAAGCGCCTCTCTCATTCGCTGCCCTGCTTTCTCATCAACAAACCAGAGCAACACCGCACCGGCAACAAAGAGGATCAGTAGCGACAACACTGCCAGCCGATGACTGTCGGTGGCGACCGCCACCCACCCCATCATCAACGGTCCGGCGACAGCAGCAAACTTGCCCAGCATGTTATAAAAACCAAAAAATTCCGCCGACTTATGCGGCGGAATCAGGCGCGCATAGAGTGAACGACTCAGTGACTGAATGCCGCCCTGCACCAGCCCGATCATGATTGCGAGGCCGTAAAACTCAATCTCCTGTTCGATCAGCGACGCCCACACGGTGATCCCAATATAGACACCGATCGCGATGAAGATACCGGTCTTCGCGCCATAGCGCTGGCCCAGTCGACCAAAAAGAATCGCCGCAGGAAAACCGACGAACTGCGTGATCAGCAACGCAACGATCAAACTGTTTGGGTCGAAGCCAATCGACAGACCGTAATCAACCGCCATGCGTACGATGGTATCGACGCCATCGATATAGAGCCAATAAGCAAACAGAAACAACATCACCACACGCAGCTGTCGAATCTCATGCAGGGTATCGCGTAGCTGTTGCCAGCCGCCAGCGATGCACTGCCACATCGATATGTTATCTTTTTTTACCGGCTCTTTAACAAACAGCCACAACGGAATGGAGAATACCCCCCACCACAACGCAACACAGAGAAATGAAACACGCACCGCTTCGTTTGCGTCAACCAATCCAAAGGTGGTCGGCCATAATGTCATCGCGACCATCAACGCAAAGACCACCCCACCACCGAGATAACCGAGGCCATAACCGAGCGCTGAAATCACGTCCAGTTTCTTTTCCGGCACCACCTGCACGATTAACGAATCATAAAAGAGATTACCGCCCATAAAACCGATGGTAGCGAGAATATAGATGATGGCGGCTAGCGCCCAGTCACCCTGCGCGATAAAAAAGAGGCCGCCGCACATCACGATGCCCATCAACGCAAAAAAGAGCAGGAATTTTTTGCGCGCACTGCCACGGTCTGCAATCGCCCCCAGCAGCGGCGCGAAGACCATAATCACCAGGCTCGCCACTGCGTTGGCAACCCCGAGCTGATAGGTACTCTCGGTCGCGCTGAGATCACCGGCCCAATACTGCTTGAAAAAAATCGGAAAGAAACCAGCAATCACCACCGTTGCATAGGCGGAATTGGCCCAGTCATACAGTGCCCACGAAACAATCTGGCGCGATTCACCCTCCTGTTTTAGCACGCGAATAAAATAAGCAATCACGCCTGCAAAAAGGCCTCATGATGTTGCGCCAACTCAGCGGCGGTAAGCAAAAAAACACCGTGGCCACCGTATTCAAATTCCAGCCATATAAACGGTACGGTGGGAAAGCGTTCCGCCAGCGCCGCTTCGCTGTTACCGACCTCGACAATCAAAATGCCATTATCAGTGAGATAACGCAGTGCATCCTGCAAGATACGAATCGCAAAATCGAGCCCATCTTCACCCGCGACGAGACCAATCTGCGGTTCGTGACGAAACTCATCCGGCATCGAGGCAATGTCTTCGGCATCTACATAGGGCGGATTACTGACGATGATGTCGTACCTGCGCCCATCGAGCGCACCAAAGAGATCGGACTCGACCGCATTAACGCGCCCTTGCAGTTGATGCAGCTCAATATTCTTTTGTGTCACGAGCAGTGCATCGGACGAAATATCAACCGCATCAACCGTTGCCTCTGGAAAGGCATGAGCGCAAGCAATTGCGATACAACCGCTGCCGGTACCGATATCGAGTACTCGGCTGACGGCTTTATTGGTAGGCCACCACGGTGCAAAAGCGTTAACAATGAGTTCACCAATCGGTGAGCGTGGCACCAGCACCCGCTCATCAACATAAAATCTCAGACCACAGAACCACGCCTCATGAATCAGGTAGGCTGCGGGTATGCGGCGTTCTACACGCTGTTTCAACAGCGCAAAAATTGCGCGGCGTTGTACCATGGTGAGTGGCTGCGGCACGTCACTCAACGCAAAATCAATCGGCATCTCCAGCGCACTCAGTACCAGCCATGCCGCTTCATCAAGTGCATTGTCAGTACCATGGCCAAAATAGATGCCGTGTTGTTCAAAGTAACCAACACCCCACTGCACCCACGCCTCAGCACTATCGAGCGTCTCTATTATGTCATCTGTTGTTTGCATCTATTCAAAATCCATCAAGCCAGCACCGCACAAAGAAAACAGCCACCGTCATGGTGGCGGTGGCTGTTTTCATACTCAATACACAATATAAGAATTACTCGGTACGCTCTGTGACTTCGATCAGATGATAGCCAAATTGAGTCTGCACCGGGCCATGCACCATGCCGACTGCATCGTTAAAGACAACATCATTAAATTCTTTTACCATCTGCCCAGGCGCAAAGGAACCAAGGTCACCACCACGACCACCCGAAGGGCATTTGGAATGATCCTTCGCGACATCAGCAAAATCTGCGCCCGCTTCAATCTGTGCCTTGAGTGAATCACACTCCTCTTCGCTGTCCACTAAAATATGTCTTGCACTCGCTGTTGCCATAGGAACCCCCCAATTTATATAAAAATTATTGAAACAGATTTAACACAAAAACATGCTCTCACCAACGATTCAGCCATCCCTGATCAACCATTCTGGCGCACCTCGCCCTCCAGTTCAATGCGTCGATGAAGCCGCGCCAGTGACGCCTGCGTTTGACGTAACTCACGCAGCAGTTCATCGCGCGACACCGGCGCCTGCAACTGCTCGAGGCTTTCTGCCTTCGCCTCATCCAGATTGTTAATTACCACGGCAATAAAAAGGTTAATGATGACAAATGTCCCCATAATGACAAAACTGACAAAATAGATCCACGCCAACGGGTGCATTTCCATCGCGGTGTACATCACATCGGTCCAGTCCTCCAGTGTCACAATTCGGAACAGCGTCAGCAAGGACATACCCAGCGAACGCCAGTGCTCCGGGTCATGGACATGAAACAGGTGATAGCCCGCTACCGCATAGATATAAAATATTATACTCATTAAAAGTAGAACATTACCCATACTCGGAATGGAACGGATCAACGTTGAAACAATCAGGCGCAGCTCTGGGATCGCCGAAATCAGGCGCAACACCCGCAGCAAGCGCAGTAAACGTGCCACCATCGCCAGATCACCGGTAAATGGAATCAACGACAGCACCACCACGGTGAAGTCGAACAGATTCCAGCCATCACCAAAATAACGCCTCCACTGAGGGGCAACGGCGGTAATCTTGATGACCGCTTCAAGAATGAAGATCGCCAGCACCAGATGGTTGCCTGCCTCTAACCAGTCACCATACTGCTCAAAAATATCGACCGAGGTTTCCAACCCCAGAATCACGCCATTGATAAGTATCACAGCGACCACAAAACGCTCAAAGGCCTTGTGTGCCGCAATTTTCTGGCAGAGCGCTCTAATCACTTTTCTGTTTCCTTCTTTCAAATCGACAATATTCAGACATAGTCGCTATTATAGACATTTTTTAGCGATTCGAAATTACTCTGGAGCACACAGCCCAAGAATGACATCCCATTCCATCGAATTGCTGGTACTCGCCCTCGCATGGCTCGCCTACGGCGCACTGCACTCATTGCTCGCGTCCCTCGATTGCAAGGCGTGGTTTCAGGCGCGCTGGCCACAACACGTCTACGCTTATCGAGTAGCATTCAATGTGCTCGCTATTGTGTTGCTATTTCCGATCCTTGCACTGGAACAGAGCATCGATGCAATGCCGCTGTGGTCATGGTCTGGTGTCATAAAAGTCATCACACTCTCGTTGATGCTGGCAGCCGTGGCCGGTTTTATCTGGTCGACACGTTATTACGACATGAGCCACTTCATGGGAATACGTCAGTGGCGTAATAAAGAAAGCACCTCAGATGACGACGCTGCATTTACGATTTCACCGCTGCACCGCTTCGTCAGACATCCGTGGTATGCATTCGCCCTGGTGATCCTGTGGGTACGGGATGTTGAGAACACCACGCTGGCCACCAATCTGATGGTCAGCGGTTATTTCATTATCGGTGCACGGCTGGAAGAAAATAAACTGGTAATACAGTTTGGTGAACGTTATCGGGAATATCAGCGACGCGTGCCCGCGCTTGTGCCAAGACCATGGCGTTATCTGACACCGACCGAAGCCTCAAATCTAACCGCGCCCAGCACTGCTGCCACGTAACTGGAGGCCCAGCATGTGGCAGTAGTATCCGGTTTGAGACAGATCATCCGAAATGAGGTCGCGACGCACTGTTCACTTTCATTTTACGCCACCACCCTGGTTAGATTCTGCACGGAGTAGCTAAGACTCCACCTCCCAAAGTTCAGGATGATCGCTTACAGGTATTAATCCCGAGCAATGCATAAGGCGGGCACCAGCCCATCAATGCGATACCGATCGGCACCAGCCCGATGGCACCCCACCAGCTCTGAAAATAAACGCCAGCACCAATTACCGCAAGCCCGGCAACAATACGAACACCTCTATCAACTCCACCAATATTCTTGTTCATGCTATCTCTCCTCTTCAGTTCCTTAGATCTGTAGTGAATAATAGGCACTACTTGAAGAGTTGTATGTGACTAAAACACCTTTCTCGATAGACAAATACTGCGTTCAATCGATAACAGCGCAGTGCGACCGGTTATCGTCGATAGACCTGCAAACCAGGCAGATCGGTAATCGTCAACTTACCGCGCGCTCCTTCTATTAGCCCCCTGCCTTCAAAATCCTTAAGAATTCGGCTCACCACCTCACGCGTGGTACCCAGGTCTGAGGCGATTTCATGGTGAGTGATGTTAACGATTGGCCCTTGTGATGCGATGGCGATCAGGTATGCAGCAATACGTTCATCCATGCGATGAAAGGCAACATTCTCCAATACGGCAATCACCTCCGCCAGCCGTTTCGAGATCAAACCAAAAATGAAGGCGCTCCAGGGTTTTGATTCGCTCATCCACTCATAGGCTTTTATTGAAGGAATAATTAGCGCCTCTACTTCTGTTTCTGTAGCAGCGATGGCAGGAAAAGGGGTATGACTCATGATGCATGAAGCGGTAAGCACACAGCTATCGCCACTGTTGATGCGGTAAAGCGTGATTTCCCGCCCCGACTCGGCAAGTTTGTACACACGCACTTTTCCGCTAACGACCAACGCGAGTTGACCACAATCACTTCCTTCTGATGCAATGGCGTGATCTGCCGGGATGCGCATCAGGGTAGCGCTGTGAAAAAAATGGCTCCGAAACTCAGGCGTGGCGTTTTCCAGTAACGGAAAACTCTGAATCAGGCGTTGCTGTTGCTGCGGGTTTTCTATCACTTTTTGAGACTACCTGTAATCTTTGTACTTGAATGTAAAAAGTCGAACAAGCGACCAGTTTAGCTGTAAAATCTATTTTCACTTCGGTTAGCGACCTGAATGAAGGGTAACAGGCGCTTATGCTATCCCAGTCGTTCCATCAATGATACGGAGAAAAACGACATGATTAAACCAATGACGAAATTTCATCTGGTACTATGGTTGGTGGTTGGCTCCATTTCAACAACATTTGCCACTGACTTGCCTGCTGGATTAGCTGGCATTCAAAATCTAAAGCATCCTTCCGAAAATCTATACACGGCCGGGCAGCCTAAAGCTGATACCTTTGCTGCAATAGCGAATGCAGGAATACGCCACGTCATCAACCTTCGCCCACCTGCAGAAACTCCTGACTTCAACGAAGCGGCCATCGCCACCCAGCAAAACATGGCCTACTACAACATTCCGATTAGTGGCAAAGGTGATTTAACTCGCGACAACGTTAAACTATTAGACCAAATATTAAATAATATTGGCGATGACAAGGCCCTGCTTCATTGCTCCAGCAGTAACCGAGTCGGCGCATTGATGGCGTTACGCGCAGCGTGGAAAAATGGTGCATCAATCGAGCAAGCAATTTCAGAGGGTGAGCGCCACGGCCTAACAAAAATGCGGTCAGTGGTCACCCGTATACTTTCGGACCAATAGAATAATGCCTCTATCGTGCTCTAACTGAGCAGGACAGGCTATCAGGCATGCTAACAGGCAGAGGAATTTAATATGAACATCAACGTCCCAGCGCGAGTGAAACGGATCCCTGCAAAAATAGCGGCAACCTTTTTTTGCCTGTTGGCGGGCACAGCCATTGCGCAGGCGGCATCGTATTTTTCTGAACCGGCCTATGTCACGCTACGTGAGTCCGACCAGATAGCCAGGTTTCCCGGCAAAGTCATATGGGATGGCGGGCCAAAAATGCTTTATACCTCGATCACACCGAGTGGTAAAATTGTGGTTGCTAGTAGCCCCAAAGAAGGCAGCATTTATCTATTTGATGCGAACACCGGCAAACAGCTTGGTCGCGTAGCAACGGGTAAAGCAGCCAAAGGACTCAAAGTCTCCCCCAGCGGAAAAGAAGTTTACGTTTGCAATGAAGGCGCGGACACAGTTTCCATTGTAGATCTGACGCAAAAAAAAGTTGTCGCGACGATTGGCGTAGGGAAAATGCCGCATAATGTCCGTTTCAGTGATGATGGAAAAAATGCTTACGTCACCCTCCAGGGCGCTGCGGGCCTCGCGGTCATCGATACAAAAAAACAGATGCTGACTCACGTAATACCGACTGAAGGCATCGACACCCCCCATAATCTTGACCTTTCCAAAGATGGAAAACTCGCATTCATCCGTGATACGTCCAATCAGGTGGGAGTGCTGAATCTGACAACGAACAGAATAATAAAAATCGTCCCGGTGGGCCAGGGTCATGCCGGCATTGATGTCACTGCCGACGGCAAATGGGTTTTCACTGGTGCCATTGCCGACGATGTTGTTACCGTGATAGATGCTAGGACGTTCGAAGTCGTCAGACAAATTAAAGTAGGCTTTGGGCCGCACGGTGTCCGGGCAAGCAAGGATAGTCGCTATCTATACGTTGCAGTCACCGCTGATGATCACGTTGAAGTCATCGATATTGATTTAATGGCAGTTGTTAAAAAACACCAGCTGGGCAGTTTTCCATTTTGGGTCGCAATAAATGGCAACCCGTAACGCCAGAACCAAACCCGGTATATCTTTACGGCCGAATCCAGCGCCCACTTTTAAAAAATCGTTATAGCTCGGCCACAGAACAGGGCATCATACTTTTGGCTGAAAGTGGGCAATCCAATCCATCAGTTCATCTGCGGGCATCGGCCGCGCGATATAATAACCTTGAATCAAATCGCACCCCATCTCTGCAAGCCGATCCCAGACCTCTTGTGTTTCAACCCCTTCAGCCGTGACCTTACGCCCCATGTTATGAGCCAGATCGATGGTAGAGCGAACAATAACCAGGTCATCATTATCATTAATCATATCCAGAACAAATGACTTATCTATTTTGATTTCATCAACAGGCAGCTGCTTAAGATAAGCAAGTGATGAATAGCCGGTGCCAAAATCATCAATCGCCAGACGCACTCCCATATTGTCAAGTTGATTAAGAATCTCCAATGCATGACGTGGATCGGACATAACGGCGCTTTCTGTCAACTCCAGTATCAATAAATCGGGTGACAAATGATATTTCTCTAATGCATCGGAAATTTGTTGTGGTAGAGAGCTATCTCGCAAATTATGCATTGAAAGATTGATCGCAATAGAAACATCAAGTTTCGATTGTCGAAACAGAGCACATTGACTGATGGCCTTATCAATCACCCACTCAGTAAGTTGATGAATAAGACCGCTATGTTCAGCCAGACCAATAAAAGTATCTGGAAATAGCAGACCGCGATTCGGATGTTGCCAGCGTGTCAGCACTTCCACTTCGCTGATTCTTGACAGGGCGATATCAAATTTAGGCTGGTAATACAAAACAAGCTCGCCCTGCTCGATCGCGTTGTGCAGCTCGCCCATCAGTTCAAGTCGGCCCAGGCTATGTTCATCCTGCTCTGGATCGTAGACGCTATAACCAGTACCTTTTCGCTTGGCGACATACATCGCAACATCAGCATGGCGCATCAGGGTTTGACTATCTCCGCCGTGCTCGGGATAGAGCGCCACACCGATACTCACCCCCACGTGAAAACGTTGCTTCTCCAGTATAAAACTCTCTTCCATTTCATTGACGAGTTTTTGTGCTGTTTGGCACGCATGTTCAAACGTAACATCTGTTGGTAGCAACAAGGCAAATTCATCGCCACCTGCCCGAGAAATGGTATCTGATGCCCTTAATGAACAACGCATTCTTTCGGCAACCTGTTGCAACAACAAATCGCCGACATGATGCCCCAGGGTATCATTGATTTCTTTAAAATTATTAAGATCCAGGATCAGTAATGCAAGCGTCGCATTACCGCGTTGAGCAAAATGTATTGCCTGCTCCAGGCGATCCTGTAATAGCACGCGGTTTGGAAGATCGGTGAGCGAATCATGCATCGCCTGATACTCCAGCTGCTCATTAGCATCTGCCAGTTCCTCTGTGCGTTTCAGTACCCGCCGCTCCAGGTCCTGGTGTAATGCCTTAATTTCGGCATCGGCTTGTTTGCGAGCCGTAATGTCCCGAACAACCATAATATGGTGACCGAGTTTCTCAAGAGAAAGCCTGCGGCTGGTTATTTCCAGTGAAAATTCACTGTTATCAGCGCGTTTTCCCCATGCTTCTTGCGGGCTATGGTCTGCGTTCAAGTTCAACCAATCACTATGAACTCGCGGCACCCTGTCGTCTTGTGACTGCTCGAAGCCATTTACATGTTCGACAAAAAGAAGCGCAATATTTTTTCCTATCAGTGCGGCACGATCATAACCAAATAACCGTTCCACAGCCGGGTTTAATGATTCTATATTGCCCACCTCATTAACCGTAATAATACCGTCCATGACATTATCCATCACATCTCGTGTATACATCTCGCGTGACGCAATAGCTTCAGTTGTTTTAACCAGTTTCTGGCGCATCGACTCCAGATCATCCGCCAGGCTAGCCACTTCAGTCACTCTGGTCTTAATATTCAGTTGCCTGGCTGAAGCACCTGAGGAAACTTCACGTGCAACATCCCGCAGTTGGCGTATTGGTCGCGTCACTTGAGATCCCATTAACGTACCAAATATCATTGATAGAAGCACATAACCAATCGCAAGATATAAACCGTTTAAATAGGTCGCCTGGATTTGCTCATGAATGATGGTTTCATCATAGCCTAATTGAAACTGCATCAGTTCACCATCAGCTTCTACAGGAATTGCGATGTAATATACTCTATCTTCATGCTCTCCAAAGAAGAAATCCTCTTGAAAAGAGTCGGTATGACTTTCAGTAAAGGATACTATCTTCGCAAAGACAATCCGCCCCTCAAACAAAGCATCATCGATAATCGCCTGGATACTCTCAAGGCTATCGTCTCTGGCCAGTAGCGTCGAGAATGATCTTGCGTCAGCTCGGACTCGATCGATGAATTGCTGCTCATAGCCCTCTTTGACGATAGTCGCGATACCGTAAAAAAGCGCTGGGATCAACACTACATGAATCAGCATTCCACCAACAACCAAACGCTTGCTGAGTGAACCTGGAAATAGGCTTATTTGGCTGAGCCAGGCCATAATTCTTCAATCACAATAACGCCTGGCAGAGTGCGAGCATGCGACTCCCACATAAAAGAAACCCACCCTGGATTAGTTATTAAACTATTTTCAAATGAAGCCAGATTTGATGAAAATTGTATACGTTGGCTGCCCTTATGTAAGACCCGCGAGATCAAGCGCCGCTCATAAGTTCGTGCTGACATAAATACGATTTTTTGTAAGAATATTTCATATAATAAAGGATCGCTATCGTTGATTATGGGCACAATCCGAGTGCCATTTTTCGTAACGTTACCACCGAGGAATAGCTGACGCACTTCTAATCGATTTAGGCTCAAATTTTCCATATGAGCACTCGTCACTAACACTACTTTTTTATCAGTAGCAGATGCAATACCAACAATATTGCAAAGCAATAACACACTAAAAAAAGATAAGATGGAACGCCTCATCATGGAAATACTGCGCTCCATTGTAACGTTACCTGGTTATAATTTGAGGATGAAAAATCCACTCGGCTTAACTCTAACTTGAGGGTTTGATTATGAGTAAAATCATAACGCACGCCGATGAGCGACCGGTCTCGTATAAAGGCATCAGCATAATTCAAAAATGGATCATCTTGATCGCCAAAACTCCTCTCCAGACGACCATAAGGTGTCCAGTCAGCATTCAATGGCGCTTCAAGCTGGAGATAATTATTGATAAAACTACCTTCAGTGCGGATACCAGACTGCTTAACATCACTGTTGATCGAATATAGTGCACTTGTCATGCGAACCGACTGAAAATTCCAGTCTGCGTATACTCCTCGAACCAACTGTTTCAATTCCTCAAACTTCGAAGCCACCCCAGGAATTGCGGCACTACCGATAAACAGCCCTAACTGATTATTTTCAGCGCCAACAGGGTGCCAGGATAGCCGTAAAGAACTCAGCAATTTCACTGAATTCTCTTCCGACCTGAACAACTCTACCGCTTCAAGATGTTTTTTAAAATAAGGGCCAGCACCTAGACTAAAAGCATATTGCCAACTTGACCCGGCTGTGTTTACTGTCTTCTCGACAAATAAACCTGAGACATGTATTGGCAAAATACCCCCATCATGCTCGAATTCGACAATCGAAGGACGAGATATGGAGGTCTGTAAATAACTGCCATGATGGTAAGCGGTATTCCAGAACCCGATTGGGTTATGAAAACGCCCCAACCACACAGCAAGATCAGGCTCTGGAAGCCAACCCACCTGAAAGCGTTCAAGATGAACGCCATGCGCCCCATTAACTTCTAAAAATAGTTCTGCTAATACGCGGAATTCCTCATAATCAGCCGTAAAAAAAAGATCGACTGCTGGTATAAAGTCTTCACGATCCACCCCATGCACAACGGGCGCTTGTGAGCGATGCGCCCCGGTAACGGTAGGAAAGGCAAGAAATTCTGTGGTGAGGCCTGCATATGACAGCGGAATCGTCATCAGGTTACAGACTAACAACACTGCAACTAACCAAAGCCGTACCGTGCGCATACCAAGAACACCGCTATTTGAGATATCTGTTCCCATATTGTCAATAAGCCTTATTTAAGCCAATGTTTCTATTGAAATTGAGACAGTTTTATCCAGAATAGTGTATCTCACCACGACAGTCAGTCATTCTAAATCAATGCTCTATCTCGCCATTTATATGTATACGGCGCAATAACTATAACTATTAGGAATAAAGCAAAGTTTACATGACGGACGCTGCATAATACGTTTTTTTTCCGCATCAATGATGCCTGCAATTTGACAATTAAGCCAGACAAGACATTTATGGCAGTAGAAACACCCAGTCATGCTCACCGATCGTTGCGCTCCACCACCTGTTGCAGCATTTCCTCCATACGTACCATGCGCAATTCCATCGATTCAGTGTTGGCCTTAATGCAGTTGATATCCCCAGCAGTCCCCTGACCTTCTTCTCGATTGTGTTTTTCATGTTCTTCCTGCATTACATCCAGCACCACGCCAATCATCATATTGAGAAAAACAAATGCCGTTAAGAAGATAAACGAAAGATAAAAAGCCCAGCTAAACGGATAGACCTCCATCGTCTCATACATCACATCGGTCCAGTCCTCAAAGGTGGCTACACGAAACAGCGTCAACATCGCTATACTGATGTCACCCCATAGCACCGGATTGATCTTCTCGAACAGAAAGCTGCCAATCGCGCCGTAGATGTAGAAAATAATAAACATCAACAATACGACATACCCGATGCGAGGAATCGCTTTAACAAGCGCATCCATCAAAATACGCATCTCAGGCACTAATGAGACCAGACGTAACATGCGGAAGATTCGTAACAGACGCGCTAGTAATACCAGCTCACTTTCATCGATTGGAATGAGACTTGCGGTAACGATGATAAAGTCGAATATATTCCAGCCTTTTTTGAAGAAGTCACGTAGCCGTGTCTCGGCCGCCATACGAATCAGTATTTCGATCAGAAAAAAGACCGTCACGGCGATGTCAAATCCTTTCAACACGCTCATCCAGTGAGGTGCGATATCGTAGGTCGTCGCGCCAATCATCATCGCCGACAGGATAATAATAGTGACCACGGCCATCTCGAAAAGCTTGTTGCTGCGTATCGCTACAAAATGCTCTCGCCAGCCGGAAACATCTGAACTCATTGTTATGACTCCATCACGCTATTCAAAAAGATTATTCATACCGAAACAACTGGCACTATTTTAGCCAAGCATATAACGCAGTTGAAATTGATTCGATCAGAAAAAGCAGAAATCATCGCACATTTCAATACCGATAAAGCACAAAAGTGGAAGACTAAGGATAAAACGAAATAATGGCTCCCCGGGGCGGACTCGAACCACCGACCAATTGATTAACAGTCAACTGCTCTACCAACTGAGCTACCGGGGATCAGTAATTGGCTGAGGCGTAGGATCTCGAAATAATCTCAGCTTATCAATATAATAGCCAGCTAACCCGCTGATTTGGTGCGCTCCCGCTTATGAATGACAAGAAAAAAGGCCCAGACGACCTCAATCTATTCCGCCAAAGCGTTGCAGATGCGCGTCCGCTTAAGCAAAAAAACATCGAGCCACATCGTCCGCAACCATCAACGCATCCTAAACCGCGCCAACAAAGTGCGGTACCAGCCACTAAAGACATTCTTTCGGATGAATATTACATTGAAGAAGTGGAGACTGGCGATGAGTTGCTATTCCATCGTCCCGGACTACAACACGGCGTGATCAAGAAACTGCGCCGCGGCCAATTCAACATCGGCGCTGAACTGGACTTGCACGGCATGATCGTCACAGAGGCACGCAAGGCTTTACTCGATTTCATTGATGAATGTAGACGACACAACACCCACTGCGTACGCATCGTTCACGGCAAAGGGCACGGCTCATCAAGCAAGCGACCGGTGCTGAAAAACAGACTCAACAACTGGCTCAGACAGCTCGATGATGTGCTCGCCTTCTGCTCGGCACAACCTAAAGATGGTGGTACCGGAGCAGTCTATCTATTACTGAAACGAGACAGCCACCGTTATTAAGTTAAGCAGCGACCACTTTCTTGAGCATACTTTAATCCTTTGCGCCCAATGCAAGCGCACGCTGTCGTCCCTTATCGCGCAGTTGCGCGGCACGCTCGCCATCCCAATCGTCATCACGCCCCGGCCAGCCCTGAGTATGTTTTAACACCAGTTCTCCCAGCGCACGAATATGATCATCACGCTCATTCAGTGCCGGAATGTAAAAGAATTCATCACCACCGGCACCAATAAATGCTTCACGATTCTCCAGATCAAGCTCCTCCAACGTCTCAACACAATCGGCCGAAAAACCGGGCGAGATCACGTTGACCCGCTTAACGCCCTCTTTACCCCACGCCTTCAGCGTCTTATCGGTGTATGGCTGCAGCCACTCCTCGCGACCAAAGCGAGACTGAAAAGTGACATACCACTCATCGTCAGCCAATTCGAGTCGTTCTGCTATCAGGCGTCCAGTCTTTTGGCATTGACAATAATAAGGATCGCCCGCCAGCAGGGTACGCTTAGGCATGCCGTGAAATGACATCAACAATCTTCCCTCGCGCCCATGGCGTTTCCAGTGTTCGCGAATCGAATTGGCCAACGCGCCAATATAAGCAGGATCGTCATGATATTGATTAATCATGCGCATCTCAGGGATCAAGCGCCATTTATTAAATACGGCCGCCACGGCATCGAAGGTAGAGGCCGTCGTCGCTGCAGAATATTGGGGATAAAGCGGAAAAACCAGCACCCGCTGCACGTTGGCCTCACGTAGCTTCTCTAATGCCGATTCGATGGAAGGATTCCCGTAACGCATGCCCAGTGCAGTCACCACCGGCCCGGGGAAATGATCATTAAGATATGTCTGAAGCGCCGTAGTCTGTTTTTGCGCCGTCAACAACAGCGGCGAGCCGTCATTATCCCAGATACGTAGATAATTCCTGGCCGAACGTTTGGGACGAAACGGCAACACGAAGCAGTTTAAAATCAACCACCAGGCAGGCCGTGGAATCTCCACCACACGAGAATCCCATAAAAACTCACCGAGGTACTTACGCAGCGCTGCGGGGGTCGGCGCATCGGGCGTGCCTAAATTGGTGACTAAAATCCCAACCGGACGCACCTTGCCGTGCGCATGAGATATCTCCCCTTTTTCCATCACCATTCCAACTGCCCTGCCTGTGTAATATTAGTGTCAACCATTATGCCATTCCCGATAAAAATTTTCTGCCGGCAATTTTGCCATCAAAATCGATGCGTCAGAAAAAACAGGCGGAACACTCACTGCATCGAATATCCACACATGACACACGGAGAACAATGCACGCCATGCGTGGTAATATGGCCATCAGAAAGCGCTGACACATGATATCGACAACAAGCAGGACGATCACACAGAATCAAGCCCGTGGACACCCAGAATATAAAAGACATTAAGGACCCCCTCGGCGCAATACCGCCGTGCCCCGTCGCACCCGATGCGCTGCATGGTATTCCGCGCCAACAGACCAATCCTAAACGCTGGCAAGGGGAACAGTGGCAACCCTTTGCCGCAGCACTTCAACAGGCCGGTATTGAGCTACGCACTACCCAAAGCAACACCGGCACCTATGTCACCGATGCCGGCGGGCTCGCCTACGGCATGCCACACGGCGTGGTCATCGCCCGTAGTGCCACACAGATCGCAACGCTAATGCAGCTGGCACAGCATCACCACGTGCCAGTCACCACCCGTGGTGGTGGTTTGACCACCGAGGGTGAATCGGTTGCCTTTGGCGGGATATTACTCGATATGACCGGCATGAGTCACGTCCGTCACATCGATAAAGAGGCACTCACAGTACGCACCGAAGGCGGCATCTTCTGGCATCTGTTGGCCGAGGTGCTGCGCCGTGAAGGGCTCGACTACCTCTCGGCCCCGCTGAATCTGACCTCATCGGTGGGCGGTACGCTCGGTGTCGGTGGCATTGATGTCAATTCGTCAAAGCTCGGTTGTAGTGCCGATCAGGCCATTGCACTCCAAGTGGTCACCCCCACTGGCGAGATCGTCGAATGTTCAGATGAAGAGAATGCCGAGCTGTTTCAACGTGTGATCCTCGGTTACGGCCAGTTTGGCATCATCACCGAAGCGACGTTACGGATTCGTCGATACACGCCGCTGCGCATGCACTACTTCTATTACTCGTCATTACGAGATACGGTCGAAGACCTGATGCGCATCGACAAAGCTCAACTGTGTGACTACAGCGGCATCCTGACGATGATGGACAAGGCGATCACGCTGCTCGTCGCCTTCGACAGTGATGAGCGCGAGGAGGAATTCCTCAAGCAGCACCGAAAAACACTACGTGGCTATGGTGAACTGCCTTTTGCACTGCGCACCGCCGCCTATTATGCGCTACGGCCATGGCGCTTCAAAGAGGCGTTCTACCTCTACCGACGAAAGCGCGAACTCTTCCCTGACCTGCAACCCGCTCATCACATGCAGGGCGGACAGATGCTAGACCGCACCGTGGTCTTTTCGCGCGCCGTGTGGAAACACTGGGGCGGGCGTCAGATGGTGATCCCCGACCTCGCCAGCAGTGTCGATAAATTTGTCGAATCAGTTGAACGAGGCAACGCGGTGTGCAAAAAATATTTCCCACATTACACGCTTTATTGTGTGGGGATAAAATTACAGGAAGAACACAAACCTCATTATGAGCTCTCATGTATCCCACCCGATGCCACCGGCTGGGCCTACGGGTGTGAGTTTGAACCGATGCTCGATAATGGCACCTATAGCCGTGACCAACTGCAATCTTTTAAAAATGACATCTATGACATCGGCGTCGATCTTGGCACCAGCTACTATCGCTTTGGTGGCAT
Organism: uncultured Gammaproteobacteria bacterium; assembly: GCA_945787155.1. GTDB lineage: Bacteria > Pseudomonadota > Gammaproteobacteria > SZUA-140 > SZUA-140 > SZUA-76. The sequence continues at coordinate 18,835 of CALZHD010000038.1, forward strand.
GATGAAGGGCTATATCCGTCGTGCGCTCGGTGATGAAATAGTCGACAAACATCTCGCCATGAAGCGCCAGGTCGACCCCGCGATGATCCTCAACCGCAACGTGATTTTTTAGATGACGCATTCAAACTGCCACGGCTGTAGCCTCTGCCTACTCTCCTGCCCAATGTGGCAACAGCGGCGCGACGTACAGTTCAGCCCGCAGGGGATTTTCAAGGCGCTGCAACACAATGCAACGCATGACGAGATCGCCCCGGCACTCTTCAGCTGCCTGCTGTGTGGTGCCTGCGATCTCCTCTGCCCAGAGAATATTGACATCACCGGCATGATCACCACACATAGAAAAGAGGCCTTTTTGCAGGGGTCCAACGCCGCGCTCAAAGAAAAAATCGAATCACAGTTAGTGCCACCAACGTCTGAAATTAAACGAGAAGAGAACACCATGGTGCTCGCCGGTGAAGCGCTGCGCGCAACACCCGCCACTCTCAAGAGAATACTGACACTGCTCTCCGGCGAGACAAACGCAACACTTGCCATTGATGATGGTGATGATATCGCACTCGCACTTGAGGCTGGCGTCGAGGTCTCTGACCATCGGCTGCATGCCTTTCTGGAACCACTACAAGGGGCAAAACGGCTCTACATCAGCAATGGTCATCTGCTGAAACAGCTGCGCCACTGGCTGCCAGCGACCGAACTTTTTGCCATCGGCCACAGCCTAAGTCAACTGGATACACTCACCCGTAAACTCAAGAAAAGTGACCTCTACCTGATTGAAACCCGCGCCTACCATCTCGATCACCAACAGAAGGTCACGCACTACGACCAGCTGCGTCACCAACAGGGCTGCCATATCAATCTTGACCTGCAACGCAACGCTATCCCTACCGCAGGAGGCGGCCTCAATGCGTTGCAGCCGCAACTCGACTGCGCTGAACAAGGACGCTGGCTGCTGAGTGGACGCAATGTGCAGCGCATCATTGTCGAGTGCGCGGAAGATGGCCGAGCGATGTCTCAGCTCAGCGCGCTACCAGTGCTTCACATCGCCGACTTAATGGAGCGCTGAAGCAATGTCCAATGAAATTCGCAGCGTCGATGTCATCATCGTGGGAGCCAGCCTGGCCGCCGCCGCTGCCGCCAAACGATTGCACGATGCCGGTCTGGAAACGCTGATCATCGAAAAACGTGAACTGCCTCGCCACAAGATCTGCAGTGGCATTTTGTCGCCACGTGGCCACCGTTTCCTGCTGGAGAATTTTGGCCCGATCCCACCACAGGCACTGCACGATCCGACCTCATGTCGCGGTGTCACCTTCCACTTTCCATCGATGGTCTCGATGTCGATGGATTTTTTCGGCGGCACCACACCTCACCTGCATCGTAAATATTCCGACTACTGGGCCATTCAGGCAAGTGGTGCCGAGGTACATGATCAGACCTCGTTTATTGGCATGAAACAACAGGGAGATGACCAAATCGTGACCACCCGCAAGAAGGGCGGCGACGAGGTTCGTTTCAAGAGCCGTTATGTCATCGGTGCTGACGGTCCCAGCTCGCCAGTGCTGCGCGCCATCTATCCCGATTATCCACAACAGATCCCGTGGTTTTTTGTCGGGCAGAAATTTCACGAGATCATCGACTGCCCACTGGATGAGGAATATTTCCACTTCTGGTTCCACCCACAACTGGGCCACTACACCTGGAGTCATGCCCGTGACGGTAGACAGATCGTCGGTGTAGGCTTCAAGCGCGGCGATAATTTCCACGATCGCCACCAGCATGTCGCCAACTACCTACAGGATAAACATGGCGTCAGGCTCAAATCCGCCGATGTCGACCATGAAGGCTGCGCCGAAAATTTTGGCCCCTCGCTGATCAACCGCTACGTCTTTGGCAAAGACAATGTGCTGATCACCGGTCAGGCATCCGGCTTTCTTAATATGATTGGCGAAGGAATGAGTTGTGCACTGCACTCCGGTGCCATCGCTGGCGAAGCCATTATCGAGGCAACGATTCACAATCGCGACCTGCAACCGCTCTATCGCGAGATGATTTCAACCGAAGTCAGACGCACTAGCGATCAGTGGAACCCTCTGAAGATCGCCTTTGCTCGCCCCCATGAGGCCGATTTTCCGGCAGCACTGATGGCACTTCCAATCAAGGATCGCATCAAGGTACTGCGTGATATGTGGCGTTTTGTCTGTCTCTACAAAGAGTTCAAATGGGGGCGGGAGATCATGCGTGAGAGCCTGGCACGGATCAAACATGGGCGCTATCCTGGCATTCGCTGGCAGTAATTCCGTCAATTCAACACAGGTTGATATGAGTTACAAAATCCCACAATCTTCTGCGCTGGAATCGGTCGTGAAAAGTAGTACCCCTGATAGTTATAACATCCATTTTCCAATAAAAACTTCATTTCTTCCAAAGTCTCAACACCTTCGGCGATCAGCTCTAATCCCAGATTATGGGCCATGCCAATGATGGTTTTAACAATGTGGGCGTCATTCACATTCGTCATAATGTCGCTGACAAAAGACTTATCGATCTTGAGTCTATCGAGCGGTAGCTGCTTCAAATAAGCCATCGAAGAATAACCGGTACCAAAATCATCAATTGAGAACAGCACTCCAACTTCTTTTAGTGCCTCTATCTTACTGACCGTTTCAGCAGTCTGATCGAGCAGTATGTTTTCAGTCAACTCCAGTTCAAGCACGTCACCGCTCATCTGCAATTCATTCAATAACCCTTTCACATACTCAACAAAAGTGTCTTGATGAAACTGCTTTGGACTCACATTGATCGCCAGTGCCCCCAGATTCAATCCTTCAGCCTGCCACCGTTTAAACTGTTCAAGGCCATTTCTCAATACCCAATCACCCATTGGAATAATGAGTGAGCTCTCTTCTGCAATATCTATAAACCCATCCGGGAAGACCATCCCTCTCTCAGGGTGGTTCCAACGTATCAACGCTTCAACCCCAGTCACCCCTTCTGTCGCGCTAATTTGCGGCTGATAATGAAGCTCCAGCTCGTCACCGGAGATCGCTCTTCTCAACTCAGTCTGAGTACGAAGACGTTGTTCCACCTCTTGCTGCATGCTCAGCATAAAGAAACGTACGGTATTACGGCCCGCATCCTTTGCTCGATACATTGCAGTATCTGCATGCTTCATCACATCATCCGCCGTCTGATTCTCCTGCGGAAACAGACTCACGCCAATGCTCGGCGTTAAGTGATGAAACTGTCCGTCCAACTCATATGGGCGCAGTATAATATTTTTTAGCTTTTCAGCAATGTTTTGCGCCCGCTCGGCAGCCACTCTCTCATCCTCACCAAGATTGACCAACATGACCACAAACTCATCACCGCCAAGCCGTGCAACCTCATCCTCGACACGAGTATTAACGGTCAGTCGATCGCCGATTAATTTTAAAATTTCATCACCAACCTGATGACCCAGCGAGTCATTAATCGCTTTGAAATGGTCACAATCAAAAAAGAGCAGTGCCCCATGGTTCTGTTGACGCCGAGCAAGCGCAAATGTTTTGCGCAGTTGATCAACAAAGTAATTGCGATTAGTGAGGCCTGTCAGGCCATCATGGTGCGCCAGATATTTGAGATTCTCTTCTGCTAGTTTCCGCTGAGAAATATCCGTACTCAGGCCGATCAAACCACTGACTACGCCATCACTATTCGACATTCTTATCTTGATAATTTCGAGATCATGCGACTTTCCATCGGCAAACATCAACTTCTCATACGAGCGGTGCGGTTCATCTTTTTCCAGGGCCTTCGTATCCGAAGCCATGCTGTTTATCATAGAAGCCTCATCTCCAGGATAAATTTCAGCGTAATGGTTTACTGAGAGAATTTTTTCTTCGGGCAGATTAAGCGCATGACAAAAAGCCTTATTAACGAATATGAGTTTACCCTTCTGATCCTGCAACCAGATGCCCATTGGCGCATTATCAAGGATCAATCTCAGAGTATGCTGTTTTTCCAGCAAACCGAGCTCTGAAGTCTTTTTTGTCGTAATATCCTGACACATCCCAACCACATATTGTGGATCACCCGCTGCGTTGTGACACAATTCGGCATGCTGCTCAATCCATATTGTATCACCGCTTCCGTTCAAAATTCGATATTCCAGTGAGCCAACCGAGCCCTTTTCTAACAGTTGGCTCATCGCACTTTCAAACTTCGCCCTGTCATCCGGGCAAATGCTGTTAATATAAAACTCACGCTCCATACTAAAGCTACCTGGCTCATAACCAAGCAGTTCAAAAACCGCATCACTCCACTCGATCACATCGCTCTCAACCGTCCAGACCCATGATGCTGTTCTGGAGATACGTTGCGACTGAAGCAATAATGCAACATTTTTCATCGACATCACCTATCGCTGTTCAGCATTGAGTACGCTGAGGCCAGGCGTGCGCATTCCTAACAGCAAAAATGTCATAATGACAACACTGACACCCGCGATAACCACGGCTAACATGGTGCCAGCCCACTATTGATAGAATATGAATCCAGAAATACCACGATCGAATTAGCCAGAATCCTTTCTCCCTTACTGCAGATAAATCACATGAAAACAATGTTATTCGGTGCGTTCGTGCATTGAATAACATTCTAAATTGATATCGTTACTCACAAAAAAATCTGTAGTTCAAATCACACTTATCTTCTCTAATGCGCGCATAAACAGCCCTGTTAGCCATAAAATCGGCCATACAGCCCAATTCCCTTACAATCCACAAAGAAAAATGAACAGGCCACAGCAGTTCCAACCACCCCACTATTTTGTTAGCATTCCAGTCAATTTTGCAGCCAAGCCCAATCATACAAAGTGAGGATTAAATGAGACGTCTGTACATGCTGACCGCAGCCACCGCCATTGCAGCCACCACCGGTTGCTCAGTATCTAACGATTTCACCCCTGTTGCCGGTAATACCGGAGAAGAGATCTTCAGCAACGCCTGTATCGATTGCCATGCACCTCAAGATGGCTATATCTTCGACATTTCGTCAGAAAAGGCCAATGTCGAGACCCTCTCAACCATCATCAGCAAGGGTGAAATGCTAATGCCTGCATTTCCTAATATTCAGGGCGCTGAACTCACCGCAATCAGTGAATTTGTAATAGCAAAAAACAGACCTGAAGCAGCTGATGAGAGTGACACAACTGAGGCTAGCGAATAATTCAGTTGAATGGCTTCAACCTCGGCACTATCCCGGGCATCCTCACGGTGCCCGCGACCTTTCTCTTCCAGCGCTAAACGCGATTCTTTTCGACACTATTCACACAAAATCGCGCCGTCACACCGCCGGATATCGCATGCCGTGTTTCACCTCATCCCCGCTTAAAAACAGTAAAACCCTGAATTAACAAATAGTTAAAAATCAAATTCACATCAGATAGAACCTATGGCATTCTTAATACATTAACTGTCAGAAGGGAGGCAACTGGTCGATATTATTGATAGATTCAACAAACAATGCATAAATCCAACCTGAGTGAGGTGGCATGATGCGTACCACAGAAAACCCGATGGGTACTGATGGCTTTGAGTTTATCGAGTACACCGCTCCAGACACACGCGCACTTGAGGCGCTCTTCACCCAGATGGGATTTTCGCCCGTGGCACGACACCGCTCCAAAGACGTGGTGCTCTATCGTCAGGGCATCATCAACTTTATCATTAATCACGAACCCAATAGCTTTGCACAAAGTTTTGCTGCGGTGCATGGACCATCATGCTGCGCCTTTGCCATCCGTGTTGAAGATGCCGCATTCGCCTATCAACGCGCGATTGAACTCGGCGCAGAACCGTTCGAGAGCAAAGTTGGCCCGATGGAACTCAATATCCCTGCGATCCGCGGCATCGGCCGTAGCGTGCTCTATCTGATTGACCGCTATGAAGATCGTTCCATTTACGATGTCGATTTTGTGCCCATCGAAGGGGCCGATCCCAACCCCAAAGGTGCAGGTCTGCTCGAGATTGACCACCTTACCCACAACGTTCACCACGGCCGCATGGACGAGTGGGCTCGCTTCTACGAGAAGCTGTTCAATTTCCGCGAAATCCGCTATTTCGACATCACCGGCAAGGCCACCGGGCTCAAGTCACGTGCCATGACCAGCCCCTGCGGCAAAATCCGTATTCCAATCAATGAGCCATCAGACAATAAGTCACAAATTCAGGAATACCTGGACGCCTACCACGGCGAAGGGATTCAACACATCGCGCTCACCAGCGACAATATCTATCAAAGTGTCGACCTGCTCAAGGCCAATGGCATCGAGCTACTCGACGCACCTGACACCTACTACGAGCTGCTCGATGAGCGCCTGCCCGGCCACGGCGAAGACCTTGCAGCACTGAAAAAGCGCCGTATCCTGATCGATGGCGATCTTGAAAATAAAAAAGGGCTGCTATTACAGATATTCACCCAGACGGTGATCGGCCCGATCTTTTTCGAGATCATCCAGCGCAAAGGTAACGACGGTTTTGGCGAAGGCAACTTCCGCGCCCTGTTTGAATCGATTGAACTTGATCAAATCAAACGAGGAGTGATTTAAATGCCGACATGGATCACATTGCCCCGCAGTGAGGGCACAACCTCGCGCCAGGCACACACCGACCTGCCCGCCGGCAGTTTCGAGCGTGAGCTTGGCAAGGAGGGGTTCTTCGGTCCGGCCACACAGATGTACCACCGTCATCCGCCCACCGGCTGGGTTGAATTTGAAGGGCCGCTGAGACCTCGCGCCTTCGATAGTACAAAACTCGATGCGGCCACAGCGACGCCCTGGGATGCCTCCCAACTGCTCGGCAATGACCATGTCATGATCCGCTTCTGGCGTACCGATCAGAGCATGGACCATCTGGTGCGCAACGCCGACGGCGATGAACTACTCTTCATTCATCAAGGCGAGGCCGAACTGTTCTGCGACTATGGCCACCTTTCAATCCGTGAAGGCGATTATGTAATGCTGCCACGCGGCACGATGTGGCGCATTGAAACCGCCGCGCCACTCAGCATGTTGCTGATCGAGGCGACCAATGACAGTTTCACACTGCCCGACAAGGGGATCGTCGGACAGCATGCGATCTTTGACCCGGCGGTACTCGACACCCCGCAGATCGATGATCAATTTCATGCACAACAAAGTAGCCAGGTGCGCTGGCGTGTCGCAGTCAAACGTCGCAACCAGTTTTCCGCCATCACCTATCCATTCAATCCGCTAGATGCTATCGGCTGGCACGGCACACTGATGCCACTGCGGGTTAACTGGCGTGATATTCGTCCGCTAATGAGCCACCGTTATCACTTACCGCCCTCGGCACACGCCACCTTTGTCAGCAGCCGCTTTGTGGTCTGCACCTTCTGCCCGCGCCCGATGGAAAGCGATCCCGGCGCACTCAAGGTGCCGTTCTTTCACAGCAACGACGACTACGACGAGGTGCTGTTTTATCACATGGGTGAATTCTTTTCGCGCGATAACATCCACCCCGGTATGATGAGCTTTCACCCCAGCGGTTTTCCTCACGGACCACACCCCAGGGCACTGGCGGCCGGGGTTAAAACCGAGCGTAAGGCAACCAATGAAGTCGCAGTGATGATCGACACTCGCGATGCGTTGCTGATAGCACCACAGGCCGAAGCGATCGAATGGAAGGATTATGTTAATTCATGGAAGGGATAATATAGGATGAAACTCGCATCACTCAATACAGGGGGACGTGACGGCACACTAATCGTCACCAATCGTGAACTGACGCGCTACATTGCAGTGCCGCAGGTCGCCGCCACACTACAACATGCGCTGGAACACTGGGATGTCTGTCTGCCGCAACTACAGGAGATCTACTGCGAGCTGACCGAGGAGATACTCGAAGGCTGCCCACTCGATTTTAACAACCTCTCTGCGCCACTACCGCGCGCCTATCAATGGCTCGACGGCAGCGCCTATCTGAGCCATGTCGAACGCGTACGCAAGGCACGCGGCGCCGAGATGCCAGCCAGTTTTCTCGAAGACCCGTTGATGTACCAGGGCGGTAGCGACACCTTTCTCTGTCCCCGCGATACGATCCATGCCGCAGATGAAGCGTGGGGCATCGACTTCGAATCTGAGGTCGCGGTGATCACCGACGATGTACCGCCTGGTATTGATGCCAAAGATGCCGCCAACCACATCAAACTATTGATGCTGGTCAACGATGTCTCACTGCGCAATCTGATTCCATCAGAACTCGCCAAGGGTTTTGGTTTTATCCACGGCAAACCACCGAGCGCCTTTTCACCCGTCGCCGTCACGCCCGATGAACTGGGCGATCACTGGCGCAACAGTAAACTTCATCTGCCTTTAGTCACCTGCCTCAATGATGAACCGTTTGGAGATCCCGATGCCGGCGAAGATATGCAGTTCAGCTTCGCACAGCTGATTCAGCACGCCGCGAAGACACGACCACTCGGCAGCGGCACCATCATCGGCTCCGGTACCGTCTCTAATCATGACATAGCACGCGGTTGTTCCTGCCTCGTCGAACGTCGCGTCCTGGAGATCATTGAACACGGCGCAGCAAAAACCCCATTTATGAAGCATGGCGACCGTATCAACATCGACATGTTTGATGATGATGGCCATTCGATTTTTGGTAGCATTGAACAAGAGGTCTCAGTGTGAGTGATCTCACACTCTATACCTACTTTCGCAGTACCGCGGCGTACCGTGTACGTATCGCGTTAAATCTAAAGCAACTCGACTACATCCCTCATACTATTCATCTAGTAAGAGATGGTGGCGAACAACACTCAACACAATATCGCGACATTAATCCACAAGGGCTAGTACCGACACTCATCGATGGCGACACCACCGTGACACAATCACTGGCAATCATCGAATACCTCGAAGAGCGTTTCCCGTCACCGCCACTACTCCCCAGGACACCAGGCTTACGTGCACAGGCGCGGGCGATCGCACAGCAGATCTGTTGTGATATTCATCCTCTAAATAATCTACGCGTACTTAACTATCTGCGAACAGAGATGCAACAGGATGAGTCATCGCGACATCGCTGGTATCAACACTGGATCACTGAAGGTCTCGCCGCACTCGAACAATGGCTGGCCCGTGATGGCAAACACCAAAGCCGCTACTGCTTTGGCGATACCCCCACCGTCGCTGACCTCTGCCTGATCCCGCAACTCTATAACGCCAGACGTTTCAGTTGTGATACAAGCAACTACCCAACACTACTTAAGATCGATCAACATTGCATGACCCTCACCGCCTTCCAGCAAGCCTCGCCTGAACAACAACCGGATTACGATCCGCCAGCCTAACGACAGAGATGATTGACCATGAGCCATTCCAGCACACTCACAACATTCGCCCAGGAACATCAGATAGTTGGACTTAGCGAACCATCACTCGAAGCGCTGATGAAAAACGAGCCAGGCTACACCATCGACAAGGCAAAAAGTTTTCTCGCCTTCCAGAAGCGCATCAATGAAGAGCTGTTGAAACATCCTGTTATCATCTGCAATCACTATTGCAACTGGTTCGAACAAGGCGATCAAAACAAAGCACAGGTACGTGAATTCGTGGTACAGTTTTCCGTCTTCTCAAATCTGTTTCTAATTGCACAACTGCACAAGACCATCAACGCCGATACACTCGAAGGCATGCATGCCTCCAAAGAGATTCTTGCCAATGAGATTGGCGTCATCTTCAATGACCAAAACACAGATAAGAGAACGAAAGACTACCTCAATGCTGCAACTAATCCCGACATCGTCTCAACCGAAGGTTCGGTCGAAGGGGGACTGTTTCGCTTCAAAGCCGCCCACTTCGAATGGCTCTATCGCATGGCGCAGAAGCTCAGCCTGGGATTTAGTGACATCGGCAAACGCCGCCACGGCACCGAACCGACGCTATTTTTTTGCGATGAGCTGACCCGTATCTATGGCAACGAAGATTATCTAATCTCACAGGCCGCTAGTTACGCCGTCGAAAACTGGGCTGCTGCTGGCTTCTGGAACCAGCTGATTAAAGGGTTCGAAAAATTTAATGACACGAGTGAGATCAAACTACCCCTCGGTTTTTTTACCTGGCATGCACTGATCGAATCACAACACGCCGCTCATACACAGGAAGAACTCGAAGAGCTCTATTTTGATCGTGACATTGATGAAGATAAATTTATTTATTATGGCAACGAGATGCTTGACGGAGTGGCGGTATTCTGGAATGGACTGGAGCAGCAGCGCAAACAGTTAACGGAGTGATACACTGATTTATCATTAAGCCGTCATCGTTTTGGTAGTGAGTAAACATCATATGAACTAACCCATCAGGAATGTGAACTAGTCCCACATTTACGTATCGAGCACTCTGTTAGAATTCCCTGAAAATGGCATTCAGAACAACCAAGGATATGAAAATAATCCGCATAAACTATGCCGCTATAAGTCAACACATTACCAGAGGGACATCATGACACATCGCATACTTACCATCACCGCTTTACTTTCAATGCTTTTATCAGGCTGTGTATCAAGCGGAAAACATGAAGCAACGCTTGCAGAGCTGGATACAATGCGCCAATCCCTGGGCAGCGCCCAGGATGAAATTAGCCGCAATCAACAACAAATTGAAAAAACGAAACAGGCATTAGCTTCTGCTCAGCAGCAAATCAAACAGACCGAGCAAGAACTAGCCGCTGCCAGGAAAAAAGTGACGGCTACTCAGGATGATGTCACAAAACTTGAAGCCAAAAAACAGGCGCTTCAGAAGGAACTCTCTGCCTCTCAGACACAATTAGCCACGCTACGTGAGATCGAGGCTGAAACCACGCGTCGTAATGAAATATATGCGCAATTTGTGAATCGCCTGAAAACCATGATCGACGGCGGTCAGTTAACGGTCAGTATTGAGCAAGGTCGGATTGTCATTAACCTGCCTAATAACGTGCTGTTCAAAAGTGGTAGCGCTAACTTAAACCCTGAAAGTACTGAGGCATTGACACCAATCGCGGCCGCAATGAGTCAGTTTTCAGACCGGCGTTTTCAGATTGAAGGACATACCGATAATAATCCAATCAAAACCTCACGCTTCCCCAGTAACTGGGAGCTATCCACCTCTCGCGCACTCGCTGTCGTCCATCTGCTGACAGATCTGGGCGTTTCTTCAGAAAATATTTCTGCTGCCGGTTTTGGTGAGTTCCACCCAAGATCTAAAAATGACACTAAAGAAGGTCGACAACTCAATCGCCGCATTGAGATCATCATGCTACCTAATCTTGACATCCTTTCTAACGAACTGCCTGGCGTAGCGTCTTAAGTAAAAAGCGCCGAATAAAACCCGACGCAGAGTGCAATTGATATTGTGCTTTTCGCCGGGTTTTTCATCTACGGATACCACCCCCTAATCCACACGACTCACCCATCTGTTCATCATCCAGATAAATCGCCCAAGGGTGTTCAATCGAAAACCCCATCAGAATGAATATAGCTCTCCGAGGTTCACTCACAACAGCCTGGATGCTACGACAATATACCCATAAAGACGATGTCGTAAAATAAATCTCAATAAACGGTGTAAGCTTTACTGATTCAAGCCGACGAAACAGTCGATCATGTCATTTCAGGGTGAAATCATGGAACAGGTATCCGAATTTACCGGACAAGTATTAGGGTGGCTTTCGTCTCTATTTGTTTTTTTCGTTGGCATGGTATTGTTATTAGTTGCCATCTTATTCATTAAAGATATCTCACAAACCAAAGATGCCATTCGGCATAACTACCCCGTTATCGGACGTTTCCGTTACCTTTTTAGCACCCTGGGAGAGTTCTTCCGCCAGTATTTCTTTGCCATGGATCGGGAGGAAATGCCCTTTAATAGAGCGGAACGTGAGTGGGTATATAAGTCATCCGCAGGTGTTGATAATACTATCGCCTTTGGTTCGACTAAAAATCTATCTCCAGTGGGAACCCCTCTGTTTGTAAACTGCCCATTTCCTACATTAGATGAAAATACCACGGCGGCGCCTGCCGTACTGATTGGTCCCTATTGCCGCGCGCCTTACAGCGCCAGTTCAATTATCAATATCTCCGGTATGAGCTTTGGTGCACTGTCTATTCCAGCTGTACAGGCTTTATCCAAAGGAGCAAAGCTGGCGAATTGTTGGATGAATACAGGTGAAGGAGGTCTATCGTCATATCACCTCGAAGGGGACTGTGACATCGTTTTTCAGATTGGCACTGCAAAATATGGGGTTCGTGCTGATGATGGGAAACTGGATGATAATAAACTCCATGCCGTAGCCCTGCATCCACAGGTTAGAATGTTTGAAATAAAGATGAGTCAGGGAGCTAAGCCAGGTAAGGGCGGTATTCTGCCAGCCGCCAAGGTAACAGCAGAAATTGCAGCTATTCGCGGCATAGAAACAGGTAAAGCCTCTATCTCACCAAACCGCCACCCTGAGATCAGTAATATTAAAGAATTACTGGGATTTATTAAGCATGTACGCGAGGTGACAGGAAAGCCCACCGGTTTTAAAGCGGTGGTTGGTTCATATGAATGGCTGGAATCGATGTGTGAAGAGATTCAGCGCTGTGGTGTTGAGTGTGCCCCGGACTTTATTGCTATCGATAGTGCTGATGGGGGTACTGGCGCTGCCCCGATGCCATTGATGGACAACGTAGGCTTGACGATCAAGGAGGCCCTGCCTGTTGTCGTTGATGTGCTGACCCGATACGGATTACGTGAGCGAATTAAGGTAATTACCTCGGGCAAGCTCATCACGCCTGCGGGAGTAGCCTGGGCGCTTTGTGCTGGGGCAGATTTCATCACCTCCGCGCGTGGTTTCATGTTTTCACTTGGTTGTATTCAAGCACTCAAATGTAATAAAAACAGTTGTCCTACAGGTATCACCACACATGATAAACGTCTACAGCAGGGACTGGACCCACAGGAAAAATCCCAGCGAGTAAGAAACTATGTCAACAAGATTCACTATGGTGTGGGTCTGATCGCGCATTCCTGCGGTGTTTCTCATCCGCGCGAGTTGAAACGGAAGCATTGTCGAATTGTGCAGGCAGACGGCAAGTCAGTAGCGCTTGATGAATTATACCCACTACCTGAGGTACTGGAGAATTACAGGGGCTAAGTCAACACTTTAAACAACCCGATGAAGAAGGAGCGTAGTATGAATGACTTTAGGGATATTAAGGCTTCTGATCTGTTTGTCAGAGCGCTCGAGCATGAGGGGGTTGAGTATGTTTTTGGGGTGCCCGGTGAAGAGAATCTTGACCTGCTTGAGTCGTTACGCAATTCAAAGATCAAGTTAATTTTAACCCGCCACGAACAGGGCGCTGGTTTTATGGCTGCCACCTATGGACGTCTAACGGGTAAAGCAGGTGTCTGTCTCGCTACGTTAGGACCAGGAGCAACCAACCTGGTGACCCCTGCGGCTTATGCTCAATTAGGGGCGATGCCGATGCTGATGATCACCGGCCAGAAACCCATCAAGCAGAGCAAACAGGGCCGTTTTCAGATTGTTGATGTGGTCAACATGATGCAACCCATCACTAAGTTCTCACGACAGATTGTCAACGTCAATACTATCCCTGGCCTGGTTCGCGAAGCATTTCGTCTGGCGCATGAGGAGCGCCCCGGGGCTGTCCACCTGGAGTTACCAGAAGATATTGCTGCGGAACACACAGAATTGGCCAGCCTGTTTTCGATAAGCTCATCATGCCGTCCCGACGCCGATGAATGTGCGATTGAAAGAGCGGCTGAGGCAATTAGAAGCGCTAAACATCCGTTATTATTGATTGGTGCTGGCGCGAACCGAAAACGCATTGTTAACGCACTGAAAGGATTTGTGGAAAAAACTGGAATCCCCTATTTCAATACCCAGATGGGAAAGGGTGTCATTGGCGGCTATCATCCTCTTTATCTGGGAACCGCTGCATTATCGGCCGGTGATTATCTCCATTGTGCCATTGAGCGTGCAGACCTAATCATTAACGGAGGCCATGACGTGGTCGAAAAACCCCCTTTTTTTATGGAGCACGGTGGAAAGGATGTCATCCATGTAAACTTCAGTTCTGCGCAAGTTGATGAGGTCTATTTTCCTCAACTGGAATTGATCGGGGATATTGCAACCACCTTCGAGCGCCTCACCAATCAATTAGCACCCGTATCAACACACGATTTTAGTTATTTCATGCGAGTGAAGGAGAGTGTGGAGCGACATATGAAGGATGAAGCTGACAACGCTTCGTTTCCAATGCTTCCACAGAGAATTGTCGCTGATGTACGCAAGGTGATGCCAGAAGATGGCATTATCGCGCTTGATAATGGCATCTATAAAATCTGGTTTGCGCGTAACTATCCCACCTCACAACCCAATACTGTATTACTCGATAACGCACTCGCGACAATGGGCGCTGGGCTGCCTTCAGCCATGATGGCTGCAATGTTGTACCCACAAAGACGCGTGATGGCGATATGTGGTGATGGCGGCTTTATGATGAATAGCCAGGAGATGGAGACGGCTGTACGGTTAAACCTCAATCTTGTGGTGTTAATTTTACGTGATAATAGCTACGGCATGATTCGTTGGAAGCAGGCGAGCGGTGGTTTTCCCGATTGGGGGCTAGAGTTTGGCAATCCTGATTTTGTGTTATACGCGCAAAGTTATGGCGCACAAGGGCATCGAGTGGAAGCGGCTAATGAGTTTCCGCCTCTATTGGAGCGTTGTTATCAGGCAGGAGGTGTGCACTTGGTTGAGGCACCTGTCGATTATTCAGAAAATTCACGTGTGTTAATCGATGAACTCGCTGAAGAGATCTGCTTGATTTGAGGGGGAAGAGATGAGCAATAAAAAAATGTTGACTGTGGTACAGGCCAATGATGGAAACATCATAGACGAAATCCCGCTACAGAATCACAGGGATATTAATAATATGCTGGCGGCGGCAGCGGCGCTCTTTCAGGACAGACAGCAGTGGCTACCCACTTATCAACGCATTGAGATACTGAAGCGTTTAATTATCCTGATGCAGACAGAAGCCGATGATTTCGCTTTATTGATTGCGCGCGAGGGCGGCAAGCCATTGACAGATGCAAGGATAGAAGTGTCTCGCGCAATTAATGGCGTGGAACTGGCAATCGAAGCGATCGCTCAGCTTAGGGGTGAGCAGATTCCAATGGATCTTTCTGCGGCAGGGGCTGGGCGACTAGCCTTTACCACTAAAGAACCTGTTGGTGTGGTGGTAGCCGTTAGTGCATTCAACCATCCACTCAATTTGATCGTACATCAGGTCGTACCTGCCATTGCCTGCGGCTGCCCCGTCATTATCAAACCTGCGGCGGATACACCGTTATGCTGTCTCCGCTTTGTTGAGCTTGTTCATCAGGCAGGATTGTCTTCGGCATGGTGTCAAACGTCTGTCTGTGATCGTGCAACTGCACAGGCCCTGGTAACCGATCCAAGAGTCGCCTTTTTTAGTTTCATTGGATCCGCCAAAGTTGGCTGGGATTTGTGCCGTCAGCTGGCACCTGGCGTACGTTGTGCGCTGGAACATGGTGGCGTTGCGCCAGTCATCGTTGCCGCCGATGCCGATTTGAATATGGCCGTGCCGTTACTCGTTAAGGGGGGGTACTATCATGCAGGACAGGTCTGTGTTTCTGTACAGCGGGTCTATGTCGATAACGCCATCAAGGCGGCGTTTATCGATGCGCTAGCGAAGCAGGTACGTACGCTAGTGGTGGGTGATCCCACTGATACGGCTACTGAAATCGGGCCATTAATACGGCCCGCAGAAGTTGACAGGATAGAACAGTGGGTCAATGAAGCAGTGACCGCTGGTGCACAATGTGAAGTGGGGGGTGAACGCCTGGGTAAACATCACTACGCGCCAACATTGCTCATCGATCCTCCACTGAATAGCAAGGTTTCCACCCTGGAGATCTTCGGGCCAGTCATCTGTGTTTATGGCTATGCTGAGATTAAGGATGCCATCAATCAGGCCAATGCGTTACCCGTTGCATTCCAGGCGGCGGTCTTCACACAGGACATTCAACGGGCTATCAGCACTGCGCAAACGCTCGATGCCGCCGCAGTAATGATCAATGATCACACCGCATTTCGTGTTGACTGGATGCCTTTTGCCGGACATCGAACGTCAGGCCTGGGCGTTGGCGGCATCGCCTACACCATGGATGACATGACTCAGGATAAATTACTGGTGATCAAGGGGTGAAATGCTATGCATCATCTTGCCCTTGCATCATCAGATACCTTTGCTGTGATTCAGATACCTTTGCTGTGATCACGTGGGAACCAGAGGAATACAAGACCCACTCACCTCTGCGGCAATTTCTCGCGTAACTCTGCGTCAGTCATGCCATCAACCTCAATCACTTTGTGTGGTGACGTTGATCCCGAGACAATCCTGACACTATCACGCGAAACACCAAGGGCATCAGCAACAATCGATGTTACCGCCCGATTCGCCTTCCCCTTCTCCGCATTTTCCTTCACGCGCACCTTAAGTGCATCACCCAACCAGCCGGCAATACCATCATTTGATGCCCCGGAAACCACTTTGATCGCCAACCTCACGTCTCCGAGCCACGTATCTGATGCCGTGCGGCGTACCATCCAGCCAGTACGATCAGTACCCCGCCGAGCCACTCGTTGAGCATCACTTGCTCATCGGTGAGCAGTTGTGCGGAAACCGCGCCGACCACCAGTTCAAACAGCAGGATCACCGCCGAGCGATGCGCCGGCATGTGAGTCACCCCGTAGAGCACCACCAGCGTCATCACCACCATGCCGATCGCGCCGAGCGAGAGCGCACCGATCACCACACCGCGCTCGACCTCCGGCAGTGGTACTCCGGCGAGCAGAATCCACACGACGGCAAGCGAGACCGCGCCCCACCAGGTGAAGACGGTCTTCACCCAGATCTCGACATCGTGCATCTTACGGATCAACACATTGGCGAGTGCAAAGGCAAAACCGGATGAGAGCGCCAGCCAGTCCGCCCGCCCCTGTGGCCACGGCACTCCCATGTCGGAATCCCACAACATGATCAGTGCACCGCACAGCGCCAGCAACAGCGTGATGCGCGCGGCGCGGGTCAGTGGCTCATCGAGCAATAATTTACTGAGGATCACCGTCCATAGCGGTGAGAGAAAAAAGAGCAGCGTGACCCGCACTACATTTCCCTCGAGAATAGCAAGGATAAAAGCGATATTGCACCATGCGCTGACATAGGCAAGCAACAGCAGCATCCACGGGCGCACAATGGGATAACGGCGTTGCAGGATCACCGGC
>CALZHD010000039.1 GCA_945787155.1 uncultured Gammaproteobacteria bacterium
TCTTCCGGTGCCGCCGCACGCCACGCGGTCGAGATGCTGATCTCCGGCTCCTGCACCTCGGGGGTTAACTGGACCGGCAGACGCTCCAGACTGATCAAACCAAACAGTACTATCAGCAGAAATGCCACCGCAACCGCCACCGGGTTGCTAAGGGAGAGACGGGTCAGGTTCACTCGGCCGCTCCGCCCTTCACGCTCACCTGCTGTCCGGGGCGCATCCGCTCATTGCCCACCGTCACCACGCGATCGCCCGCCGCCAGTCCACCAAAGACCTGAATATAATCACCCGATGCGATCCCCAGCGAGATATTCACCCGCTCGGCGCTATTTTCCGCGGTCACACGATAGAGATAGGAACCGCTACGGCGCAGCACCACCGCATCACGGTGCACCGTCAGCGTCTTCACCGCCTGCGCCGTCGGCACCGCGATACGGACACTCTGCCCGGCAGGCCATGGACTGCTGTCGATATCGAGCCGCAGATCCATCAGGCGAGACTGTATATCGCCCACCGGTACCAGTGAACGTACCCGCGCGTCATGCTTCACATCACCTACCTGCACGGTGAGCGCCGCCCCTTTAGTGACAAAACCCAGCGATGACAACGGCACCATTGCACGCACTTCGACCTGTTCTGTATTCACCAGCCGCATCACTTCAGCGCCACTCTCGGCCCACTCGCCCGGCTGTAACAACCGTTGTGCGACAGTCCCGCTGAACGGTGCATACAGCACGCTACGGGCAACACGATCCTGAGCCAGTTTGATCCGTGCCTTAGCCGCGGTCAGATCGGCGCGCGCCACGTCGCGATCAGATTCAGTCTGCTCCAGCTGGGTGCGTGCTGCATTGTTCTGTTTTGCTAGACTACTGAGCCGCTTCAGCTCTTTTTCAAAAAATGTCAGGCGCGCTGTCACCTGTGCCAGGCTGGCGCGGACCTCATCCACTTCTAGCCGCCGCGAGACATCATCGATCTGAGCCAGTTTAGCGCCTTTCGCCACCTGGTCACCCACCTCCGCCAGCCACACCAGTCGCCCTTCCATCTCCGCAGCTACTTTTGCATCGAGACGACTCACCACGCTACCCGCCACCATCTCCGTTGGTGCCATCAGGCGCTCCCTGACCTCGCCTACCATCACCGGCGCAGGGCGCGGGCCATTCTTTGCCAGGGCATCGACGCCACCCAACATCGACAACATCACAGCAAGAATAATCCATCCTTTTACAGGAGGATTTATCGATCCACTCACATTACCTGTCAATGCGTAAGCACACATCCGCTACTCTCTTTTTATTATTACTATTACTCCGAAGGGTACTGTACTCGCTTGATACATTGATTGGGAACCCCAAACTGTTCTATTCTGTAGACAATCCAGCTAGCCCCTCAAGATTGAAACAAGAAAATCGCTGCTCCGCGAGCACCGTCCCTCCCCCTCAACAACAAGGATCCGTTAGGCACTCGCTATGAGTCACCAGCTATCGCCCCCTCCCACAGCGCCTCGCGGCACGGAAATCTATCATCCAAAGACATTCGATGCCTCCCCCGAGGCGATTCGCCGCTGGATACGTGCCCTGCCGCTCGCCGACCAGCGCGCCACCATCCAACACACCACCGCCGCGCTGCGCAGCCTGAACAGCAGTCTCATCTCGCTTGAGCAACGCGCCCGCGCACTGGCACTCTTTAGCCCACTGATCAACACCCTGATAAAACGTATCGCCCAGCACTACGAAAAATCGCAGCAGCCCTTCACCTGGAAAAAGCGCGAACACTTTGACAGTGTGCAGACCATGCTGAGCGAGATCACCCACGGCTATCTGATTATCATCAATGAATCGCCACTGCCGTCACCGCTCAGGGCTCATAGCACAGACAGCACGCGACACAACAAGCGACGCGTACCCGCGGGCAGCGACACCCACCATCTCTGCTACGCCCTCTATCAGGCAATCGAGCACCTGGCACAACGCCTGCTACACAGTTATCTAATCTATACCACACCACCTGCGGCGGTATGGTCGGAGATTCATCGCCTCTATTACATCGCCGAAACCTATAATATCCCGGCGACCCCGTTCAGCTTTGGTTTCAGCCCTTGTGGGAGTAACAGCCACTCGGTCTCGGTCGAACGTGCCTATAAACGCATCCTGCTATTTGCACTGGCCAACCCCTATCACCTGATGCCCAATGAGATGGCGCGCGCCTACCAATCGCTGCGCAACTGGGCGCCTCAGTGCAAAATCATCCGTAGCGATTCACCTGAAAAACTGCATGGGCGTTTTTATATCGATCTGGAGAGTGACCTGCCGCCCACCCATCACACACTTAATCAACACGATCTTGAACTACCTTCGCTGCGTCTGCTCGACATCACCGAGATCCTGCCTGTCGAAAAATATCAGCGCGCCCTTGATCACCGCCTGGCACAGGCGCTCATCATCCGTCCAGAGCGCATCACGCAACGAACACCGAAGACGGCCAGCATCACAGTCGCCAGTGGACTCGCGGCCTGTCACCATTACCTGGGCAATGAAAATAAGATGCTCATCAACACCGCCCACCAGCAGCGTGCTAAACGACCACCCAGGCCATTCGACCATCACAACCCCATTGAAGTGAAGACAGCATCACGCGAAAGCCAGCACATCACCGTTACCGCACAGCAACAAAACATCAGTTTCGGTGGCCTTGCGCTTCACCATAATGAGCCGTTGCAACATCTCTCAACAGGTGCACTGATCACCTACCGCTCAAGCAATGAGAAAGCGGATAGCCGCTGGCATATTGGCGCGGTCAGATGGAATCAAAACCATTTCGAAAAAGGGCATGACCTCGGCATTAAATGCCTCGCCGAAGATGGCTGTGCCGTAGTGACACGCGTCGTTAATGCTGACGGCAGCAGCGATGAACCCTATCACCACTCACTACTAACCCCCGATGTTAACCCGTTGACCCACCCCGCTACACTGATAACCCCGGCGGGTGATTATAAGGTGGGCGACATCATTCAGATTCACACCCATCGTCAACAGTTTCATGCAGAACTCACCCAATTCATCGACAGCACCTGGGCCTACGCACACTACCGCTTTAACATCATTGCATGCCACGCCCATTGAGTAGACAATCAAAGTTCACACATTAACCAAAATGAGATCGTGATGACACAACCACCCGAAATGAAAAACGACGAACCACTCTACCGTCTGTTACGAGAAGGCCATATCGACGAGTTCAATAGCCAGCGAACCGCAGGCATCAATGGTGACCTCACCCACTGTGACTTTCGCGGTATCGACCTGCGCGGCATCAATGCCGACAATGTCGATTTCAGTGGAAGTTATTTTAGGCAGGCCGATCTACGTGCCATCGATTTCACCAGCGCCAATCTGGAAGGCGCCAGCATTCACGCCGCCAAGATTTCAGGGGCCTATTTTCCGATGGAGTTTAGTGCGGATGAGATTACGATGTCGCTGTTGCATGGGACGCGGCTACGGTACGACATTTGAGTTAAATTTTTGAGTTAAATTTAACGAATGCTATTTTAGTGCGATAAAGCAGAAGGATAGTATCCCAATTACCCGGACACTACTCTGGCTCGACACACCCAATCACTCCAACATGCTAAATTCCAAATTTTTCAGTGCATTCAATACGCTAACAACAGCATAAGAAATATCAATTACGCCTGGTTAAAAATATCTCAATAACGACGATACACTGTTGTTGACAGCATCATATTTGAGGCGTAAAGTCGCGCCCCATCTTAACAACCCACTAACAGGAGGCAATGAATGTTTATCAGTACTACAATCATGAGCCTCGTCTCTTTTACCTGCCGGTAAATTCTTCCGGTCGTAGAGACCGGGCTCCTACATAACAAATAATTTTTTTAATTTCGCCGACATCTGTGGGCCAGGGACGATTACGTCTGTTGTCCAGCTGCGCTCAGGTGGCGTCGTAGGAGTATGCAATGAAACACCAAAAACAGTGGCTTAATGAAGCCCTACACCTGTGTGGTGAAATCGGCCCTGAAGATGGCATCGATCCACGCATCCTTGCTCGTAAGTATGAGAAAGAAAATGAGACTCGCCATCACAAGAGCATGCAGTTATGCAAGGAAGCTAAACGCGTTTTATCGCTTGTCCTGGCGGGAGAGCTGGCAGACCCACTGTTTCAGCAGTTACAGGTGATTGATGTAATCACAGATGAAGAGGCACAGTTCCTCATCGTTACGCTGGATTCGTCTAGCCCTGATCACGCATTAGACGAGGCAGAGCTAATTAGTCGACTACAGCAGATACAGGGTTATCTTCGCTCTGTGATTGCACAATCAGTAAAACGAAAACGCGTGCCGACTCTGAAGTTCTGCCTGCACGCCACAGGAAAGGTAACCAACAATGCCTATACAAAAAACAATTAGCAAAGGCAAAGTACCGGTAAAGATCTACACCGATGAAGTAGATGGCAGTGCAATGCAGCAGCTCTATAACATTGCCCAGTTGCCGTTCATTCATAGCCATATTGCGGCGATGCCCGATGTACATATGGGCAAAGGGGCTACTGTTGGTTCAGTAATCCCAACCAGGGGCGCCATCATTCCTGCTGCCGTTGGCGTCGATATCGGTTGCGGCATGAACGCCATTCGCCTTTCGATTAAGGCTATTGATCTGCCAGATAACCTGCGCGGCTTGAGGTTGCTGATCGAGGAAGCGATCCCTGTCGGCTTTAACATGCACAAAAGCGACAGTGCGCGGCAGTCGACTATCCGCGCGCTGTCTGGTGGATTAGACCACATCATTGGCAAGCACAAAAAGATCTACTCGATGCAGAAGAGGCCATACCACACCTGGATTCGCCAGATCGGCACCTTGGGCGGCGGCAACCACTTCATCGAGTTGTGTCTGGATGAAAACGATGATGTATGGGTGATGTTGCACTCTGGTAGTCGCGGCATTGGCAACGCAATCGGGCAGTACTTCATCAACCTGGCGAAGCGGGATATGGGGCAACATCTGGTTAATCTACCAGACAAAGACCTCGCCTACTTTACTGAAGGTGCAAGGTACTTCGATGATTATGTCACTGCCGTCGAATGGGCACAGGATTACGCCATGGCAAATCGCCGTGAAATGATGCACCTCATCCTTAAGTCATTGCGTAAAAAGCTGCCGAAGTTTGGTATCACCAAAGAGGCGATCAACTGCCATCACAACTATGTGTCACAGGAGGTGCACTTTGGTGAAAAGGTATTTGTTACCCGCAAGGGAGCGATCCGCGCCGGACTCGATGAGCTGGGCATTATTCCCGGCAGTATGGGTGCGAAATCATTCATCGTGCGAGGCAAGGGCAATCCGCAATCGTTCTGCTCCTGCTCTCACGGTGCGGGCAGGAAGATGAGTCGTACCGCGGCGAAGAAGGCGTTTGCTGAGCAGGATCTGATCCGGCAGACCGAAGGGGTCGAGTGCCGCAAGGACAAAGGGGTGATCGATGAGATCCCTGGCGCCTACAAGGACATCGACAGAGTGATGGAACACCAGAGTGACCTGATTGAAATTGTGCATACATTGAAACAGATCGTGTGCATTAAAGGCTAACCAGAGGAGAAAGAAATATGTTTTTCATAAATACAAGTGGATCAAATAGAAATAGACAAATGAATTATAAATTTAGAAAGAGATACCGTTATGAAAAAAGAAATAATAGATGAAGTCATTGCTTGCCTGCCGCAAGAGCGGACACTGTTCCATTACTACAAGGGACAGTACGCCTTTCAGCTGCTTCACTTTGCCACACACCAACTGCAAAGTGTCGCTGCCATCAAGCAATCACCCTATCGGCGATTACTAAACCGGACAGAAGTTAGATCCCTGCTGGCCAGCCAGGGCAGTGGCGAAATTTCGCCAGAACTGTTTGCACATTGCTGGCATCCGTCCAGCCAGCCATTTGTGCTGACGATAGATCGCTGGGGTGATCATAACCGCTGGGATTATCAGGTCACGCGTCACGGCTGCAATCTGGTGTTACAGCTCAACTTCTCTGAGCAACACAACCGGGCCTATCAAAAACTGGTGAAACCTGAGGATGAGTTTATCTTTAACTACTCCGGCCATCCGGTAATGGAGAAGGGTAAACGAAAGATATTTCGTAACACCCTGGCCTGGGCGCGGATCGATTTTGATCTGGAACGCGGAGAGGCGCTGATTGAAGAGATTCAGAGTGACTGGGTACGTGGTGTTAAAGCATGTCTTCAGGCGATCAAAACAGGCAGAAAGCCGTGGTATCTGGATTACTGCAACTGTAAGCCAGAGCGCTTCGAGCTCTACATGGAGAATGTGTTTGCGCCGTTTATCTCGCTGTGGTCTGAGGCGATGCTCAGCGCAGCGATTCAGTTTATCCGCGTCGAACTCGGTATCGGTAACATCTATTACCACACCTTTGATGCGGGGCAAAAACTAAAACAGGTCTACTGTGGCACGCCCCCTCGCTCGCTCTATTCAGATCTACCAAGGAAATTCTGTTTTGAACTAACCGATGAAGATCCAGACTTCATCAAACAAGACCGTACCTTCATCCGCAAACGCCGCAAGGTCAAGCAAGTTAAATGGTACAAACTGGCTATATGAGGAGAAACATTATGCCAACACGAAATATCAACATTAGAAATCACGTAGCCCGTTCGCCGCTTCTTCGCAAAGGCGGGGCACATACCCAATCGAAAACCGGACAGCGTGTGCGGGATAGGCTTTCAACTGACGCTGCCATTGACGATTGGCTGGAGGAACTGGAAGAGGATAAACAAAATCAGGAGAGAAAAGACGGGGAGCATTTGCTCCCCGTTGATTTTGTGTTACTAGCACACCGAAACAAATATTACGCTGACACGCGTAGTTTCGCACCTGCTTTTCTTACGACGTAATTCTTCTTCACTATTTTTACACTGACACCAATTCCTAAACGAATCGATGATTCCGAGAATGACGATGTATTTGCTTGATACAAATATACTGAGTGAAATCCGAAAAAAGAAAAGCGCCAATAAAGGAGTGATAGACTTCTTTAAGACGACCACCAAAAACGAAGCAACTCTGTTCCTTTCAATTCTCACGATAGGCGAATCTACTGGAGAAATGGTTAAACCTGATCCTTAGCGAGTACCAGAACAACATCCTGGAGTTCGATGTCGATACCGCTCAGGTCTGGGGAAAACTACGATCACCCCACTATGAACACGCCATCGATAAACAGATAGCAGCAACCGCCTTAACCCACAGGCTAACCGTGGTTATCCTCTCGTAACGAGAAAGACTTTATCCGCACCGGTGCAAAGGTATTAAATCCATTCAGATAGATTGAATGTTGTCACGCGCCTGCCGAGTGCTCGCCCGGAGCAGCATTTATAATGACAGCCTGACAAACGCCTTCAACTCCCCACCCCTGATCAACAACGCTGCCTTCTCAATATCCGGTGCAAAATAACGATCCTTGTCATAAAACGGCACCTCATTACGCAACAACGCCTTTGCCTGCTCCAGTGAATCAGAACTTTTTAATGGCGCGAGAAAATCGAGCCCCTGGCTGGCGGCGAGCCATTCAATCGCGAGGATGTAGGCGGTGTTCTTATACATATCATGCAGACGCCGTGCGGCGAACGTTGCCATCGAGACATGGTCTTCCTGATTCGCCGAGGTCGGCAGGCTATCGACACTCGCCGGATGGGCGAGGGTTTTGTTTTCACTCGCCAGCGCAGCAGCCGTGACCTGCGCCATCATGAAGCCTGAGTTGATGCCTCCATTTTCAACCAGGAATGGTGGCAGGCCGCTCAGTTTTGAATCAATCAGCAACGCCATGCGCCGCTCCGACAGCGCGCCGATCTCGGCAATCGCCAACGCAAGATTGTCGGCCGCCATCGCGATCGCCTCGGCATGAAAGTTACCGCCCGAAAGAATCTCGTCATCATCGGCAAAGACCAGCGGATTATCCGACACCCCGTTGGCCTCGGTGAGGACTGTCTGCACCGCATTTCTGATCTGTTGCAGGCAAGCCCCCATCACCTGCGGCTGACAACGTAAAGAATAAGGGTCCTGCACGCGATCACAATCACGATGACTCGCTTCGATCTGCGAGTGGTCCAGAAGGCTTCGATAAGCGGCGCCCATATCGATCACCGACTGATGACCCTGCGCACGATGCAACCGTTCATCAAAGGGTGCTCGTGATCCCTTCGCCGCCTCCACCGATAATGCACCGATAACGGTAGCACTGCACAGTAAATTATCTGCATCAAACAGCCCTTGCAGTGCCAGTGCAGTCGAGGCCTGCGTGCCGTTTAGTAGCGCAAGCCCCTCTTTGGGTGCCAGCACAACGGGTGCTAGTTCTGCCAATGTTAACGCCTGTTGCGCGCTGATAAGATTACCTCGATGATGGGCATACCCTTCGCCGAGCAACACAGCACTCATGTGCGCCAACGGTGCCAGATCACCCGAGGCACCGACCGAACCCTTGATTGGAATACAGGGATAGATCTCTTTATTCAACAAAGTGATCAACGCATTGATCACTTCAAGCCGAATGCCAGAGTAGCCACGCGCCAACGAATTAATCTTTAATACCATGATCAAGCGCACCACCGCATCAGACATGTAATCACCCACCCCGGCTGCATGCGACAGCACGATGCTGCGTTGCAGCGTCTCGAGCTCATCCGGTTTGATGCGAGTGTTGGCCAATAGACCAAAACCAGTGTTGATACCATAGACGGTGCGATCTTCTTTGATCACCTGCGCGACACACGCCGCCGCATGATTGATACCCGATTCACTCGTGCTATCTAGCGTGATGCTGTGTGCTTCTCCGTATAACAGATGTAGATCATCAAGACTCAGTTGACCCGGCTTTATCTCAAATGATTTCATTGATGCTCATCCTGCATAACATACGTTTCCCATCACAAGCTCATTTCTTCGTCATTCCGGCGCAGGCCGGAATCCAGGCAATCACTGCACACACAGCTTCATGGTTGTTTGGCTACAAGCATCGACGTCAGAGATTCTCATAAACCTTCTAGATCCCGGCCTACGCCGGAATGACATCGATTAATTTTCATTGCCATCATCCTGCTCTATGCTCGTATAGCACTTATTTATAAGACTCATAATCGATGTAGGGTGGGCACATGTGCCCACCAGCTGTGCCGAAAGAAACACATTAAAAACAAACTGTGTTGCTCCGCAACGCCTGGTGGGCTTAACAGCACCACCCTACATTTAACCTTGATATTCGTTTTCCATTATTCATTATCACCCTGCATCGGCAGGTTCAACCCGTTATCCTGTGCACACTGCTTCGCGATCTCATAACCGGCATCGGCGTGACGCATCACCCCGGTGGCGGGATCGTTCCACAAGACGCGCTCAATCCTTTTGGCCGCTGCCGCGGTGCCATCACAAACAATCACCACTCCGGCGTGTTGACTGAACCCCATGCCGACACCACCGCCGTGATGAAAGCTGACCCAGGTTGCACCACTGGCGGTATTCAGCAAGGCATTCAACAGCGGCCAGTCGGAGACCGCATCGGAGCCATCCATCATCGCCTCGGTCTCGCGGTTGGGCGAGGCTACCGAGCCGGAGTCGAGGTGATCACGCCCAATCACCACCGGCGCCTTCAGTTCACCACTGGCGACCATCTCATTAAAGGCGAGCCCAACGCGCGCACGATCTTTCAGCCCGAGCCAGCAGATACGCGCCGGTAACCCCTGAAACTGGATCCGTTCTCGCGCCATCGCCAGCCAACGGTGCAGCTGTGGGTTATCGGGCACCAGTGTCTTCACTTTGGCATCGGTTTTATAGATATCTTCGGGGTCACCAGAGAGCGCGACCCAACGGAACGGTCCGATCCCTTCACAAAAGAGCGGACGAATATAAGCGGGCACAAAGCCGGGGAAATCGAAGGCATTTTTCACCCCCTCTTCAAGGGCCATTTGACGAATGTTATTGCCGTAGTCGAGCGTCGCCGCACCGCGTGCCTGCAGCTGCAACATCGCCGTCACCTGTAACGCCATCGACTGCTTCGCCGCCTTGACCACGGCGGCCTCATCTTTCTTGCGCATCTCGACCGCATGCGCCAACGTCCATCCCTTTGGAAGATAACCGTTCAATGGGTCATGCGCACTGGTCTGATCGGTCACCACATCAGGGGTAACGTTACGCTCGACCAATGCTGGAAAAATATCTGCGGCATTAGCCAGCAGGCCAACACTAATCTCATCTCCCTTATTGCAGGCGTCATTGATCAATGCCAATGCATCATCAAGCGACGTCGCCTTTTTATCGAGATAACCACTTTTGATACGGAAGTCGATACGACTCTCATCCACCTCAACCGCCAACATCGAAAACCCTGCCATCGTTGCGGCGAGTGGTTGCGCCCCCCCCATGCCGCCCAGACCGCCGGTCAATATCCACTTACCCTGCGCTGCGCCATCAAAGTGTTGTTTTGCAATCGCAGCGAAGGTTTCAAAGGTGCCTTGCACGATGCCTTGCGATCCGATATAGATCCACGAACCGGCCGTCATCTGACCGTACATCATCAGCCCCTGTCGATCGAGTTCGTTAAAGTGTTCCCACGTGGCCCAGTGTGGCACAAGGTTGGAGTTGGCGATCAAGACCCGCGGGGCATCTTGATGGGTGCGGAATACGCCGACCGGCTTGCCACTCTGCACCAACAGCGTCTCATCGTCAGACAGACGTTTAAGGGTATCGACGATCTTGTCATAACATTCCCAGTTACGTGCGGCGCGTCCGATGCCACCATAGACCACCAGGCTTTCGGGGTGTTCTGCCACCTCAGCATCGAGGTTATTCATCAACATGCGCAGCGGTGCTTCAGTCAACCAGCTTCGCGCGTGCAACACGGTTCCGGTTGGTGCTTTAATCCTGCGACCCCGATCAATACAAGGGTCAATACGAGGGTCAACACCCGTTTCGTTTCGATTTGCCATCGTCAGACACCTCCAAAACCATGCGACTACCCTATAAATCGACCGTTACGAGATTCTATATGAAGTCACTATCTTATTCATTCGGATCACATATTGCATTGCACGAAACGCTCGTCCACTGCGGCTCGCCATCAGAGTCCCGTTCATCGATACGCAATGCAGAGAGAGTACCACCCCAGACACAGCCGGTATCAAGCGCGTGCACATTTCCCGGCAGTCGCATTCCGAGTGTAGACCAGTGGCCAAACAATATATCAACGTTATCTTGCTGGCTATCTCGCAGCTCAAACCATGGTTGGTAACCTTCTGGCTGACTGCCGGGCGCACCCTTTTCTTTGAGCATCAGCCGCCCTGCTGCATCGCAAAATCGTAGTCGGGTAAAACAGTTGGTAATAAAACGCAGGCGATCCCAGCCAGACAGATGATCGCACCACTGACTGGGCTCATTGCCATACATATGGTCGATAAACGCGTCATAGTCATCACCACGCAATACTTGTTCTACTTCGATGGCATGCTGCTGCGCATCGTTGATGCGCCACTGCGGTGGCAGGCCTGCATGTAACATCACATAACCCAATCCCTCATCGCGATGCATCAACGGACAATGACGCAGCCAGTCGATCAACTCATCACGATCCGTCGCCGCGAGGATAGCCTCCATGGTATCTTTATGGTGAGGCTTGCGCGTCCCCATCAACAATCCCAATAGATGCAGATCATGATTACCAAGCACCGTCACCGCCGCAGAACCTAACTCCTTTACAAAACGCAAGACTTCCAATGACTGCGGTCCACGATTGACCAGATCACCGGCAAACCACAACGTATCTACTTGCGCGTCAAAATCAATCTCGGTCAGTAGCGACTGTAACTCCGCAAAACATCCCTGAACATCACCAATCGCATAGACTGCCATTTTATTTACGACGCCGCTTCGTCTTGACACCTGAGCCACTAGCTTCCTCAGGAACAGCCTCTAATAAAAATGTCGCTGGCCCATCATTGGTCAAAGTCACTTGCATGTCTGCACCAAAACGTCCCTTCTGCACGCAACCGTGAGAATTAACCGCCTGTTGATACAGAGAGTCAAACAATTGCAAACCCTTCTCAGGCAATGCCGCTCCATCAAAACTCGGACGCAGCCCTTTTTTTTGAGTATGCATCGCAGCCAGCGTAAACTGAGGCACCAACAGTAGTTCACAACGGGTATCTTTTAAGCCCCAGTTCATCTTTCCTGTTTTATCCGTCAAAACACGATAGCCCAATATTCGCTTTAACAGTTTATCCACCTCTTTCTCGGTGTCATACTTTTCAACCGCAATAAATGCCAGCAACCCATAGCCAATTTTAGCAATGGTCTCACCCTCAACATCCACATATGCATTGCTGACCCGCTGGATCAATCCAATCATAACAATCTTCGCCCCATGGCGGCAGTTGCCTGCACCAGTGCTCGGGTTACGCCCTCCTCAGACGCAGAATGACCAGCATCACCAATCACTTTGAACTCCGCCTGCGGCCAGGCACGATGCAATTCCCACGCACTTTCCATCGGGCAGACCACATCGTAACGTCCCTGCACAATGACACCATCGATACCCGTCAGGCGCTCGACATTGCGCAAGATCTGATTCGGCTCAAGGAACGCATCATTGATAAAGTAATGATTTTCGATTCGCGCCATGCTCAGCGCAGTAAACGGACCGGCCAAACGGTTAACAACATTCTCCTGCGGCATGAGCGTTGCCGTTCTTCCCTCCCACATCGACCACGCCTTCGCTGCGGCCATGCGTACAAGCTCATCATCCCCATTGAGCCGTCGATGATAGGCGCGCACCATATCATCACGCTCTCCCTCAGGAATGACATCAACAAAGGACTCCCAGTAATCGGGAAAGAGGCGACTTGCACCGCTTTGATAGAACCACTGAATCTCATGTGGACGACATAAAAAGATGCCGCGTAATATCAATCCCAGCACCCGTTCAGGATAGGCCTGGGCATAGACCAGACTCAACGTCGAACCCCACGAGCCACCAAACAACACCCAGCGGTCAATTCCCAGCTGCTGCCGGATTTCTTCCATATCGGCCACCAGCCCCTGGGTGGTATTGTTTTCTAGCGAGGCGTGCGGTGTAGAACGCCCACAACCGCGCTGATCAAACAGAATAATGCGGTAGATCTCGGGATCAAAAAAACGACGATGATAATCCTCACAACCCGCGCCCGGGCCGCCGTGGACAAACAAGATGGGCACCCCGGATGGATTGCCACTCTCTTCTACATGGATAACATGCGGCGCTTCAACTTTTATTGAATGCTGCACATAAGGTGCGATATCTGGAAAAAGCAGGCTCATTTTCACCCCCATTAAGCTGTCTCTGTATTATAGAACCTCTGATTAATCCTGGGAAAAGCGATATGAGAAACAAAATATTCAAATGCGAAGTGCCCTCCGGGTAGAAGGGGCAAATTGCAAATAATACCCAGGGGGCACACAGTAGCTAGGCTATTGCCACGATTTGCAACAATGTAGCCCCCCCCAATTGCCCCTGAATTTTTGTCGCATACTCGCCGAACTATGTACTTACCCCCATGCGACACAAAATATTACTCAGGTTTGTACTATAACGTTCAAAATTCGCGTATCTAAACCCTCACTCGCCAACTACCTACAGATAATTTGTTGTAAAATCACATTTCATTACCCGATACTGCACAGAGGCTTACTCAGATTTAATGCGCTCTGTTTTTTCAAAAACACTATTGTACCTCTGCGCCTGTCTACCACTACGCACCGCCCATCGGCTTGGCATCATGCTGGGTAAGACACTCTTCCTCTTCTCCAGAGACCTACGCCACAGCAGCGAGATCAACCTGCAGTTATGCTTTCCCAACCAGGCATCGCATTTACGCACAACACTAGCCCGACAAAGCCTGATCGAAATGGGCAAGACCATCACTGAAATGGGTCCCCTGTGGTTCTGGAACAGGGAACGTGTCCTCGGCAAAATCAAACAGATCAACGGCCAGGAACACCTCGATAACGCCCTCGCAAAAGAGAAGGGCGTACTGCTTGCGATTCCTCATTTAGGTGCGTGGGAGGTGGTCGGGCTTTACTGCTCAGCCAACTACGCAATGACCAGCCTCTACCGCCCCCCGCGCATGGAGACACTTGATAGCACGGTTCGGCAGGCACGCGAGCGCTTCGGCGCCACACTGGTACCCACCAACACGCAAGGGGTGCGCGGACTCTACAAAGCGCTGGGCAAAGGGGCGTTGGTAGCGATTCTGCCAGACCAGGATCCTCGTGACGGCGGCGGCCTTTTCGCCCCATTTTTTGGCGTACAGGCCTACACTATGACGCTGCTGGCACGTCTGGCAAAAAAGAGCGGCGCGCCTATTCTCTTCTGTTACGCTGAACGCCTGCCTGATGGCGAAGGTTTTCATCTCCACTTTATCCCCGCCGGCTGGAATGCAACACAATGCGACATCGCGCAGAACACCCAACAGATCAACGCAGGGGTCGAGCAGTGTATCAAACAGTGTCCGACGCAATATCAGTGGAGCTACAAACGCTTTCGCACGCGGCCAGAGGGTGAAAATTCACTCTATGACTGACGGGGTCTCACGACGCTGATTTATTCAGAAGCGGGCTTCTGTGCGACGATCAATGCCTCATTTCGATAGCCCTGCTGAATCTCGCCAACGCGCCCCTCTTCACGATAGACCAGCAGTTGATAATCATCAAACAGCCGCAGTAACTCATTATCAGCGAGACGAAAATCACGGCTGCGGGGGCCACCTTCGTTAACGTAGGTCTGGGTGAAGGTCTGATAAAAAATCAGGCCTGATGGCTTCAGCGCCCGTTTGATGTGAGGAATCAGGGTGCGATCAAGAAAATAGCTCACCACGATCACATCGAATGATGCCGCTGGCGGCGGCTGCTGCACAATATCACGCGCCTCAAAGGTCATCCCGAGGCCTTCTACCGCAGGCGAGCCCTTGAGATGCTCGATCACCACTTCCGAAATATCCCACGCCGTCGTCGCCAGTCCATGTTTTGCCAGGAAAATAGCATTGGCCGCTCTGCCACAGGCCAGTTCCAGTGCGCTACCACTGGCTGGCAACAGGTGTCGGTTCTCCTGCAACACCCGCACCGCAGCGTATTCGCCCTCGTCGGCCTTTTGATAGATCGCATCCCACTTCTTCTGTGTATCGCTAGTGTTCATTATTAACTCTCTATTTTCGCCAGAATGCTGGGGTTAACAACACCAGCAGGGTAAAAATTTCCAGCCGCCCCAGCAACATCGCAAAACAGAGCACCCACTTGGCCGATGCATTAACACTGGTGTAGTTGACTCCCACATCACCGAGGCCGGGGCCAAGGTTATTCATACAGGCCGCCACTGCCGAAAACGAGGTGACAAAATCCAGCCCGGTGGCCGCAAGCATCACCGACATCAAGCAGAAACAGACCACATAGAGCGAGAAAAATCCCCACACCGCATCGATCACCCGCCCCGGCAACGGCTTGTCACCGATCTTAACCGCAAACAATGCGTTAGGGTGAATCAGGCGTTTAATCTCACGCATCCCCTGCTTCAGCAGCAGTAATACGCGAATCACCTTCAGACCACCGCCG
The DNA here is from genome assembly GCA_945787155.1 of uncultured Gammaproteobacteria bacterium. Classification (GTDB taxonomy): domain Bacteria; phylum Pseudomonadota; class Gammaproteobacteria; order SZUA-140; family SZUA-140; genus SZUA-76. The sequence goes on from CALZHD010000039.1 coordinate 15,648, forward strand.
GTTGAACCCGCGCACCCGCCAATGAAGCTGGTTAACAACAGCAACACTGGCAGGAAGAGTGGCCAGTTATGGTATTCAGCGGTGGTAAAACCCGCCGTAGTCCCGATCGACACCGCCTGGAAAATCCCATGATGCAACGCACCCCCCGGGGTATCGAAGGTACCGCTGGAGTATAAAAAATAGGTGGTGATCGCTGAGACTATAAACAGGATCGTGAAATAGAACCTGAACTCGGGATCACTCAGATAGGGGCGCAGACTCAAGCCGCGCCACGCCAGAAAATGGAGCGCGAAATTAATCCCGGCAAGCAACATGAAGACGATCGCCACTGATTCGATCAGCGCACTGTTAAAATAACCGATACTGGCATCGTGAGTAGAAAAGCCACCAATCGCGATGGTCGAGAAACTATGGGCCACGGCATCAAACGGCGTCATCCCCGCCAGCCAGTAGGCCAGTGCGCAGGCGATTGTCAACCCCAGGTAGATGTACCACAGCGCCTTGGCGGTCTCGGTGATGCGCGGTGTTAATTTATTATCTTTCATCGGCCCCGGCGTTTCGGCACGATAGAGCTGCATCCCACCGATACCGAGCATTGGCAGGATCGCTACCGCCAGTACGATAATGCCCATCCCACCCAACCACTGCAGCTGTTGACGATAATAGAGCACTGAGCGCGGCATCATATCGAGCCCCGCAATCGCCGTGGCCCCGGTGGTGGTCAATCCTGAGATCGACTCAAAAACAGCATCGACAAAGGCCAGCTTAGAACTCAATATAAAGGGCAACGAACCCGACATCCCCAGCACCACCCAGAACATCACCACCACGATAAAACCGTCGCGCAGGCGCAGCTCCTTGCGGTGCGCATGCACCGGTACCCACAGCACCAGACCGATGACCATGACCAGCGCAAAGGCGTAAAGAAAAGAGTGCAGTGAAGACTCGTCGTAAAACCAGGCGAGCACGGCGGGCGGCAACATCGTCAGGCTGAAAAGTGCCAGCAAAATCCCGATAATGCGTTGAATGGCTTTAAATTGCATGCGCGTCAGTCGTTACAAAAGTGTTGCTAGCGATAAAATATTGAGTGAGACCAATAAATTCAGAATTGCGATCGACATCAGAGAAATGTCACGCCTACCTGGAACAGGCGCTCAACCTCGGTCACCCGTTTTTTATCGATCAAAAACAGAATCACATGATCCTCCGCCTCAATCACCGTATTGTGATGGGCCACGAGCACCTCTTCACCCCTGACAATAATCCCGATACTGGTGCCGGGCGGCAACTTGATATCCTCGACCGCACGTCCCACCACTTTGGATGAGTTTTTATCGCCGTGTGCGATCGCCTCGATCGCCTCGGCCGCACCACGGCGCAACGAATGCACCACCACCACATCCCCCCGTCGTACATGGGCCAACAGCCCACCGATAGTCGCCTGATGCGGCGAGACCGCAATATCGATCTCACCACTCTCGACCAGATCAACATAGGCGGCGCGATTAATCAGCGTCATCACCTTTTTTGCACCCAGCCGTTTCGCCAGCATCGCAGACAGAATATTGGCCTCATCATCATTGGTCATCGCACAGAAGATATCGGTACTCTCGATATTTTCTTCCACCAGCAGCTCTTCATCGGCGGCATCCCCCAGTAGCACCAGCGTCTTGTCGAGCTCTTCGGCGATCCGCTGGGTACGTTCGGCATTATGATCGATCAATTTCACCTGGTAACGATCTTCCAGTGCCGCCGCCAACCCTTTGCCGATGTTCCCGCCACCGACAAGAATGATGCGCTTGATTGGCTTATCGAGCTTGCGTAGCTCACTCATGACAGCACGGATATCGTCCTTTGCCGCGATGAAAAAGACCTCGTCATCCACCTCAATCACGGTATCGCCCTGCGGGATGATTGGCGTACCCCGGCGAAAAATCGCCGCCACACGCGACTTGATCCCCGGCATATGCTCCTTCAGTTCACGCAGCTCATGCCCCACCAACGGGCCACCATAATAGGCCTTTACCGCCACCAGGCGCACCAGTCCGTCGGCAAAGTCGAGCACCTGCAATGCACCCGGATATTCGATCAGTCGTCGCACGTGATCGATCACCACCTGCTCGGGACTGATCAACATGTCGATCGGCAGTGCCTCCTGAGTAAAGAGCTGAGAATAGGCAATGTATTCCCGTGCGCGTACCCGCGCGATCTTGGTCGGGGTGTGAAACAGGGTATAGGCAACCTGGCAGGCGACCATATTGGTCTCGTCACTATTGGTCACGGCCAGCACCATATCGGCATCTTCAGCGCCGGCACGGCGTAACACATCGGGGTGTGAGGCGTGACCCACCACGGTACGCAGGTCGAATCGGTCCTGCAGATCATGCAGCGCCTTCGTATCGATATCGACGACAGTGATGTCATTGGCCTCTCTGGCGAGGTTCTCCGCCACCGAAGCACCGACCTGGCCTGCACCGAGTACTATAATTTTCATGGTATTAATCCAGCCCCGCCATGTGTGGCGACGCGCAATATAAATCCGCAATATAAATCAGGGCATATCATCTGGCGCATAGAGTAACAGAAAAAGGATCGCGATCTCATCGCTACTTGCCACCCGTCTCTTTCTTTTTATCGATTCCCAGCGCACGAAATTTGCGATAAAGGTGGGTGCGCTCGATCCCCGCCTTGCGAGCCACCTGGCCAAGATTACCGTGGTGTTCACGCAGCTGATACTCAAAATAGGCCTTTTCAAACTGCTGACGCGCGCCGCGCAATGGCAGATCGAACTCAACCGGATGCTGACTACTGGATTGACTAAGGGCGATTTTCAGCGGCACCCCGAGCGCTGCTTCCACTTCATCGGCACCGATCTCGTTGTCACCACCAAAAATCATCAGACGTTGTACCAGATTTTTCAGCTCACGCACATTGCCCGGCCACACATAATTCATCAAACGTGTTATTGCAGACTCAGCGAATCGACGCCGCGCAAGATGTTCGCGCTGTGCAAATTGCTCGGCATAGTAATCGAGCAGTGCCGTCACATCCTCGGCATGTTCACGCAATGGCGGAATATGAAGGGGTACGACATTGAGGTGATAATAGAGATCTTCGCGAAAATGGCCCTCCATGACATACTGTTTTAGATCGCGATCAGTGGCCGCAATGATACGCACGTCAAATGCCACCGGCTCAACCCCGCCAACACGCAGAAATGACCTGTTCTCCAATATACTGAAAAGCTTTGCTTGCACCTCTGGGGCCATATCACTGATTTCACTCAGAAACAGCGTGCCGCCATTGGCCTGCTCAAGATAACCGTAATATATACTGCTACCTTCTTCACTCCCAAAGAGCTCAACCGCCGAATTGGAGCTCGCCATCGAAGCAACACTGACATCGATAAATGGCGCGCCCGCACGCGCACTACAGGCATGAAGATAACGTGCAAAAAGCTCTTTGCCACTCCCTGCCTCGCCACTGATCAGTACCCAGGCATTATGCCTGGCGATGCGCTGCACCCGTTCGCACAACTCGCGGATGATCTCACTCCCCCCCACCGGCTCACTCAGTGGTTGCGCCATACGCCGCAGGCCGATATTTTCACGTTGTAAGCGATCGGCATCCAGCGCGCGCGCCACGACCAGCAGTAATTTTGCCAGCGACAGTGGTTTTTCAATAAAGTCATACGCCCCCAGGCGCGTCGCCTCGACCGCCGTTTCCACCGTACCGTGGCCAGAGATCATGATCACCGGAATATCAGGCCCACCTTCTTCGGACCACTCTCGTAACAACGAGATACCATCAATATCCGGCATCCACACATCGAGCAGAATAAGGTTGGGACGACGCATGCGCCGCATCTTGCGCGCCTCCTCACCATTGGCCGCAAGCTGCACCTCATAGCCTTCGTCCACCAGAATATCCCTGACCAACTCGCGAATATCACGCTCATCGTCAACCACCAGAATATAGGGGGCGCTCATAACTTTTCACCATCATGTTGTTGTTTGAACGGCGTCACATCTAGCGCTGAGACCACCTCTGTCGCACTTTCCGCTGCCATTGCATCTTCCACATCACCAATGCCATGCTGCAGTGCCGGCAGGCGTATCATCATACAGGCGCCATGCTCAAGGTTCTCCGCCCAGATCACACCACTGTGCTCTTCGACAATTTTTTTAACTATCGCAAGCCCCAGCCCACTCCCCTTCGGCTTGGCGGTGACATAAGGCTCAAAGATGTTTTCCAGTATCGCAGCCGGAATACCCGGCCCGCTATCTGACACCCGCAGTTCGACCATCGATACGCCACGCTCACTGAACGCTCGTGTCGCAAGCTCAATCGTCATCTCATCGTCTGCCATCATCGCCTCCAGCGCATTTTTTATCAGGTTATGCAACAGCTGTCGCATTCTTCCCGAATCCGCTGAAATCAGCGGTAAGCCTTCCTCTAGCGCGGTATTGATCGTCACTCCAAAGCGGTTATTGCGATAGAGATCCAGCACTTCGTCGATAAGATGATTAAGTTCCAGCGGACGAAGTTCCAGCGTCGGAGTACGCGCATATTCAGAAAAGGCCTGCACCATCTCCTTCATTACTTCCACCTGCTGCACGATTGTATGGGTCGATTTATCCAGCACCACCGCATCTTCGGCCGGCATCGATTTGAGGTATTTATGCCGCAGCCGTTCAGCCGACAACTGGATCGGTGTCAACGGATTCTTGATTTCATGCGCAAGACGACGCGCCACCTCGCCCCACGCGGCATCACGCTGTGCCTGCACCAGATTGGTGACATCATCAAAGACAATCACATAACCGCCCTCGCCAGGCAGTGCAGCACCACCACACATCAGCACCTGTCGCCCCGTCGAGCCGTAAAAGATCACCTCTTCACGCCAGTCACCCTTGCCGTCACCTTTCTCCTCGCTACTTAATCCGCCAAGATGGGGTGTAATCGCATTAGCAAAATTTTTCAGGTACTCATAGCGCTGCACAATCTCATCCAGCTCGTAGCCAATACACGCTTTTGATTCAACCCCCAGAATATGTCCCGCCGCAACATTCACCGTATAAACGGTACGATGCACATCGAGTGTTAACACCCCGGATGAGAGCCGTGCCAACACCGCCCACAGATAAGCACGCTCCTGTTCAGCCTGCTGCTGACTGCTGCGTACATCCTCCTGCGCACGGGCGATCTTACGCGTCATGTCA
>CALZHD010000040.1 GCA_945787155.1 uncultured Gammaproteobacteria bacterium
GAAACGAGACTCGAACTCGCGACCCCAACCTTGGCAAGGTTGTGCTCTACCACTGAGCTATTCCCGCCCTTTCAAACAAGACGTGTATTGTATGTATCTACGCGGCGCTGTCAAGCACTGGTCTAAAAATAATCAAGCTGATCCGGCAGTTACTATGCATCACGAAGTGAAGGCCACGCCTTACGCATATACTCCCACATCGACCATAAGGTCAGAACTGCTGCGATATAGAGCGCAATGTAACCCAGGGCTTCCGTCGGAATAACGCCAAATAATGGCTCATGAAAGAGCAATAAAATGATCGCGGTGATCTGAGCGGTCGTTTTAACCTTGCCTAACATGCTGACAGCAACGAGCCCCCCCTGCCCTATCTCCGCCATCCACTCGCGCAATGCAGAAACGGCGATCTCACGCCCAATAATAATGACGGCGGGAATCGCAAGCCACGCCGTTGCACTTGCCTCCACCAATAAGACCAAAGCCGCTGCGACCATCAATTTATCAGCCACGGGATCCAGAAAAGCACCAAACGCAGAGGTCTGGTCCATTTTGCGCGCTAGATAACCATCGAGCCAGTCTGTAATCGCCGCAATACTAAAGATGGCTGTGACCGCAATATTGGACCAACTGACCGGCAGATAGAAGAACACCACAAACACCGGAATCAGCGCGATCCTGAGAATGGTGAGGTTGGTTGCCGTTGTCATCACTGCCGATCTACTCCACATACTTTAAGAATGATTTGGGGGATTGTGATGCTTTTTATCAAAGCCTACTTATTCCCCGCATGAAAGATATCATAAATTCGCTGCGCAAGTTCGCCACTGATCCCTTTTATACTCGCAAGATCCTCAACGCCCGCTCGCGCCACCCCCTGCAATCCACCAAACTGCTGGAGTAATAGACGCCGACGCTTGGCACCGATCCCCGGAATCTCCTCCAGCGTTGAGCTTTTTTGCGCTTTTGCACGACGTGCACGATGCCCGCTGATGGCAAAGCGATGTGCCTCATCCCGGATTTGCTGGATCAAATGGAGCGCAGCGGAATCAGCTGGTAGCTTGAGTTCTTTATCCGCATCAGCAAGATAGAGGGTCTCCTCCCCTGCTTTACGCGCCCGGCCCTTGGCAACGCCGATCAGATTAACACCGTTAATCTGCAGCTCCTCCAGCACCTGCTCCGCTTCACGCACCTGTCCCTTGCCACCATCGATAAACAAAATATCTGGTAACTTTCCCTCGCCCTCTTTCAGACGGGTGTAACGACGCATCAGCGCCTGATTCATCGCCGCATAATCGTCACCACCGGTAATCCCTTCTATATTAAAACGACGATAATCAGACTTCAGTGCCCCTTCGGTATTAAAGACAACACAGGAGGCTACCGTCTGTTCACCCGAGGTATGGCTGATATCAAAACACTCCATTCGCTGCGGCAGACTATCGAGCTGCAGCGCCTCCTGCAATGCGATGAAGCGCTGCATAATATTACTCTTTGTATTAATGTAACGTAGCAGGTTCTGCTCTGCATTAGCGGTCGCCATCGCCAGCCAGCGACTACGTTCAGCGCGCACACTACTACTGACTGCAACCTGCCTGCCCGCCGCCTCACTCAATACCGCTGTCAGTATCTCAATATCATCAAGCTTATGATTAATAATCACCTGTGACGGCACCTCAGAGGAACCTTTCTTGCCAAGATAAAACTGTGGCAGAAAGGCCGCAAGTATCTCTTCGGCCGTCGCATCATGGGTATGACGTGGAAAAAAAGTCTTATTACCCAGGTTGTGACCATCGCGAATATAAAAGACCTCGACACAACCAACACCGTTTTTCGTGACCGCACTGATGACGTCGGTATTTCCCTTGTCACTACTTATATACTGCTTTTCCTGAATGACACGCAGCGCTGAAATTTGATCCCGATATAACGCTGCTGTCTCATAGTCCAACTGCTCTGCGGCCAGGGCCATCTTCGCGACCAGCTCATCGATCACTTGATGATTTTTGCCATCAAGAAACATTACCGCATGACGAACATCTTCGGCATAAGCCGATCTCGTCACCTGCTGAGTACAGGGCGCACTACAACGTTTAATCTGATATTGCAGACAGGGACGAGAACGATTGCTAAAAAAACTATCTTCACATTGACGAATCTGAAACAGCTTCTGTAACAGATTTAACGTTTCACGCACCGCACCAGCATTTGGATAAGGACCGAAGTAACGCCCTTTTTGTTTGCGCGCATCTCGCTGCAGGCTGAGGCGCGGATACTCATGCTGATCTGAAAGAAAAATATAAGGATAGCTTTTGTCATCACGCAACAGCACATTGTAACGAGGCTTGTGCTGCTTGATGAGATTGTTTTCGAGAATCAACGCCTCTGTTTCAGTATGGGTTGTTGTGACCTCGATGTGATCAATATGTGCCACCAACGCTCGCGTCTTCGGCGAGCCATCGGCACGTGTAAAATAGCTCGAGACTCGCTTTTTCAGGTTGCGCGCTTTACCGACATAAATTATCTCGTCACGCGCATTAAACATTCGATAGACACCCGGATCTTCCGGCAGACCTTGCAGAAAAAGCTTGTTATTGAATCCAGAAGGGCTCGAGTTTTCTGGTGCGTCGCTAGTCATGATCAGTCAGTCTGTGCGATCTTCTCTTTTGCACGGGCAAATATAGCCTGAAACATCGACTCAGTGAGGCGTTTTGTCTGCGTGTTATAGCGGCTACAGTGGTAAGAATCAATCATCCACAACCCACCAGGCAGCTCATGCTCCTCGCCATGCTCAAACTTATATGCCGTTAGCTTTAGCTCCAGGGCGCGTAACACAGCAGCATGCGCGATGGTGCCAAGCACAAGAACCACACTTCCTTCTTTGAGTGCACGTAGTTCCTCAGCAAGAAATGGATTACAACGCTTGATCTCAGCTGTCTCCGGCTTATTTTGTGGTGGAAGGCACTTAACCGCATTAGTAATACGACAGTTAAACAGCTGTAACCCATCATCTATCGACAACGACCTAGGCGCGCTACTGAAACCATATTTGTACAATGTCTCATAGAGCATTATCCCTGCGTGGTCTCCGGTAAATGGACGACCGGTGGCGTTAGCGCCATGCATGCCGGGAGCGAGTCCAACAATCAACAAATCAGGATCATCATCACCAAAGGGAGCTACCGGAGCTGCGTGATAGCCAGGGTACTTTTCGCGGACTTCATCGAGAAAAGTAGCCAGCCGTGGACAACGGCGGCATTTCTCATCGAATAAATATTCTTTAGTCATCATAATATCTTAAAGCTCAGCATCGAATCATAGTCTGTTTAAAATTGTGATTTTTAGTGATATTTTCATATTAAAAACACCACACTCCCCTTTCTATCCCATTAATTTTTATAGAATATTCACCATATTTCATATTAGCGCCAATTCTAAAGGATATCACCCCAAAGCCGATACGTAACCCTGAGTGGCAAGGAAATAATAACGACTTAGCAGGCAGTCATTCGAGGACTAAAACAATATGGCAGTAAAATACGAACCTGAGATTGGTAATTGGTATCAATCAAGCAACAGCCTGTTATTCAAAGTTGTTGCGATAGATGAACAAGATGAGACAATCGAAATCCAGTACTTAGATGGCACCATTGGTGAACTGGACATGGAGTTGTGGGCTGGACTTACTCCTGAAATGCTTGATGCGCCTGACGACTGGACAGGCCCGTTTGATGATCTTGACGAAGACCTGCCACCTTCCTTTGATGACGACAATACCAGAAAATCATGGGATAGCGTGCTGGATGGCTACGAAGATAACTGAAACCACCCAGCAAGACGCTAAAGCTGGATATTTAACCTATACTGTCTGGGCTGGTAAAGCGGCAAAGACTAGTTAGCACGCATCACCTTAATCACTTCATCTTCAAGCTCGATGCGATCTGCTAAATTTTCACCTAACATCGAGAGATCCCCTTCCAACGCCGTGAATAGATCATGGTGTTCAGGAATATCATATTTATCATTAAAGTCGAGAATAGTCTGTGTGGTTGAAACAATTTTGGGATATACCTGATCGGCAACCTCGATTACGGCACGACGACGCTCTTTCCGCTCATCGATAAAGCGATAGAGTCGGAAGTGGGAATCTGCAGTGTAGTCGATCAACGACTGACAAAACTGCTCCAGTAACTCAGAAACTGACTCATCATTTTCAAACGGCTGTTGAGCCGCAAGCTCGCCGTAAAGTGACAACATCTGAGCTCGAACATTAACAAGCTCATCAATCATACCATGTGAATTGGCTCTACGGTCTGTAGATAGTAGGGATCCGGACATCTCGTGCTCCTTGGAATTGCACATAAATCATACAAGTAATTCTATCAGATCTCACCCTCGACTGGCACCATATTATCCCTAAATTTACGCTATCTTTTTGATTAAGAAGAAATATAAAGCTTGCTCTTTTCGCGTCGATATCATAGTTACACACTTAAGGAACCTCTGATTAATTCATGAACAGTAGCTATGAGTCCAAAATATCCAACTGCTGCGTTGCTAATCTTAGCAATAGGCCTGCTATTACTGGCGATTAGCGCCTTGCATTTGAATATTTTGACTCTCATTTCTATCCGCCCAGAATTAATCAGAGGTTCCTTAGAGTAAATGTAACTCAATTTTCAAGCGCATTAATACCCGTAAACTTATGGCCAAAACAGACTCTCTCAAAAAATTCGGCGGCAGATTACTGTTTTGGATATTTTCGGCCATATCACTGCCTCTACTCAGCTCACCACTGACCATCACGGCAATCGACATCACCCCCACACATGAGGGCGATGTACTATTAATTTCCTATGAAGGTGATATCAACGCTATCTCAATGTCAGTTGACAAGGAAAAGCATGCCATTCTAAATATCATACAAGCAAAGATAAGCCCTGCTCTTAAGCTGAATAAACACAGTGGAAAATTGATAAAAAGCCTAAAACTAGACACAACAGTGCCTTTTAACACAAAAATTTCAATCAATTTTAAACGAAGGCTAGGACGTCATACACGGCAACAATCAAGCTTAAATGGGAAAAATCTTATCCAGATAGAGTTACTGGATGAGGCGCTTGCAGCGCCCCCTAAATCGAGTGATCAATCAGTTATTCAGCCAGTAATAGCAAGAAGCTTATTTGAACTTACTGGCTCGAAAGAAACAAAGCCACTGGATTACAGCAAAAATGATCGTATAAAAATCACAACAGAAGAATTTCTATCGCTATTTGAAGCACAAGTGAAGCCACGTCCCAATCGTATTACCGACATCACTTACCAGCTCACACCTGAGTCCCTGGAGCTAGTCCTCGCACTAAACCAACAACCAAGGTACACACTAAGATCTCATAACGACCCACCCAGAATTGAATTCAAACTTACTACGACGTTGGGTGATTTTGAGATAAATCATCTCCCAACTCAGCACGACTTCATTGGTAACATAACCAGCACTCGAAAATATGACAACACCCTTGAGATGCGAGCTGATCTTTATGAAACAGCGGAAGTAAGCAGCAAAACAATCAAAAATCCAGATAACCAAGGGTATCTATTAATCATCAATGTGAAGCGCATCTACCCGTGGGAAACCGAAGCTGCGATTCCTTACATCGACACGCGATAATCCCATAACATACTGTTTTTATTAGCTATTTAAATACATTATTTGTGATCAGGTTCTCAGAAGGAGGAATTTAATTAAGGCATAGTGAGACCATTGCTTAACCGAATTAATCAAAGGAATTACAATGGACATAAAAACGACTTTCCTAGCTGCACTGCTTTGCCTGGGCTCAGCCAATGTCGCTGCAGACTCATACGTAAATGCCGTTGATTCCGCAATCGATGAAAATTATAGCACGGCATTTTCATACTGGATGCCACTTGCCAAAGCCGGCGATCCCCGAGCTCAATTTAACGTCGCGCTAATGTACCATGGTGGATTACATGTCAGCTTTAATGAGTCTGCTGCACTAGAATGGTACCAACGTGCAGCAGAAAATGGTGTGACTGAGGCTCAGGAATATCTTGTTGTCGGTTATCAGGAGGGCTGGTTTGGGCTTCCCATTGATAAGAAGCGCTCAAGCTATTGGCAGCAAAAAATAGAACTCTCTACACTATAAAGCGCTACTCAATCAGCTTGCCGTTTCTTCTCCATTCAGCAGCAGATCATCACAGGCATGCTGCTGAATGAAAAGCATCAAACGACTTGTGGTAAAAAAAGCTCTATGGCCGCATTAAATTGTAGCGCTGCCTCCTCCTTAATCTGCTCAATCGACGATTCAGTCAAACCCGTAATCGCCATTGCAACTGGATCTATCTGTGTATTGATATAGACACCCCCGCTCTTTTCCGACTCATTATCAACATCATTCGCAAACACACTCGCGATATGCACAATACTAGCCCCAAGCGGTGATAGCTCTGCCTTACCAGGCTCATGATGAAACTCAGTGGCATCAATGATCGTATCGGGTAAACGCCAATTACGTAATAATTCACTACCCACCTTTGCATGATCGAAGCCGATGACTTCCCGTTCGACTTCGTACAGCGGCGCCATACTATCATTGGCTCGCATCTGCGTTTCACGAGACATCTCAGGTAATTTATTCAGAATAATTAGTTGACCAATATCATGCAGAAGCCCTGAGACAAAAAAGGGCTCTGTGTGCAATGCGTTACATTTGACAGCTATCAAGCGCGCCAACACACCACAATAGAGACTATGACTCCAAAATACCTTTATATCGATATGATCACCCGGCATATGAGTAAAATTACCAATAACTGAGGTCGCCAGTATCAAATCACGTAAACCACGGGTGCCAATAATCGTAATGGCCCTGGAAACAGTATCAATTCTGGATGGAAAACCGTAGAGAGGGCTATTAGCAATTTTCAATAGTCTTGCTGTAAGGCCTGGATCCTGACTAATAAACTTGCCAATATCTGATGCCGATGAAGATGGGTCATCCACCATCTCATTTATTTTAATAAAAACCTCAGGTAACGTCGCAAGTTTAACTGAGCCTTTGATTAAATCAACTGCTTCCATTTATTAGTCTCCCTCTAATAGTCTTATTATATTTCACCATAGCAATACATGCATACTTACACGACTATACCAAATAGCTTATCGCCACAATTCAGACATTCTTTAAAGAAGAAGCTCTGGATACATTAGAAACATAGTAGCACACAAGAAAAATCAAAAATAAAACCTAAGAAATATATTATTTAGTTAGTTAGCGGCTTCTCCAGACTTTACCAGCTCAGATTCAAATTTTTGACGCCCCTCATCAATAGATTTCGTAGCTGTATCAAGCGTGGATTTAATGGCCGCTCCATTGCGAATCTGAATAAACGCCTTCTGAAATGCGTCGCTAATAACAGGATAAAGAGGGGACTTCAGCTGGGACAGCATCACCCCATTCCGTTGATCATCAATAAGCTCCGAAAATGATGGCGTATCATTAAAAACATCGAACCTGGCAAGTGCGCTATACGTGGCGGGTAAAATAGCATTCGCTTTTGCAGCTAAAACCACCTCTTCAGGCTGAAACAAAAACTCCAAAAAACGCATCGCAGCCTGGGTGTCCTTACAATTCTGAGTTAACCCCCAACCCCAGGCACGCTGCACCCTGCGACTACCATGACCAAAATCAGGGAGAGGAATCACCACAAGATCATCCCCAAACTTGCTTTTATATGCGTTGTATTTCTCAAGCCCCGCCCATGAAAATGGCACACGACTGCGTACAAATGCTTCATCGTCTATGTTTTTATCAACATATCCATGATTAATCCATCGCTGAATACGCGCCAGGGCAGCGATGTTATTACTGCTATTGAGCACACCTTCACTAGCATAGGGTAACTGAGCATTAATTAGCCCCCCCCCAGTGGACAATAACATCGGATAAATGGCCCTGGATAACCACTCGTTTTGACGATTGAGACCAAGATCGATAGCTGCCGAGTAATTACCGTTTTTCATCAGTAATTCGAGCATATCTTCGAACTCCCTCATATTCCAGGCGTCCTTAGAAATAGCAGGAATACGAAAACCAGCCGCCTGAATCACGCTTTTTCTCGCATACATCACAACGCTATTAGTAGTTGTAGCTAAAGAGTAGACACGGCCTTTATACATTCCCTGTTGAAAAACAGACGGTAAGATATCCTCACGTGTAGTCTCTGTCAGAATCTTATCAAGCTTAATTAAGGCACCACGCTCAGCAAGATTATATAGAAAAGGGCCATCCAGCTCGATGATATCCGGCAATGTTCCTGTTCTAATGGCAGCATTAATCTGCGCATGATAAGCGCCTTTTGGTACAGAAATAAGCGTTACGCGGATTCGATTATGAGCTGTATTGAAACGAGCTACTTGATCTTGCAGGAATAATAGCGCCTCTTTATTATCGGTATGCACCCAGACATCCAGTTCACTTATTATCGCTTGTTTGCTAACAACCTTTCCCTGCCGATCACAACCAACCAACAACAACGAACACACCACAAGCACCACACAAGTAAATAAATGGCTTAGTTTTTGTTTTTCATTGAGCATGTGCGGATAATAACTCAATATTTTTCAATCTCACAAAACCTTTGCGCCTATAATATAGAAATAAAAAAACCCTTACCATTACGGAAAGGGTGAGTCATAAATCAAGTTGTTATTATTGTAATTTCAGTCGTCAATAGGGCCACCTGCCAGTAACTGTTCAATCTTACTGAAACCATGCTGTTTCGCCACGCCCAACGCAGTCTCCCCAGTATTGGAAGATAGCCGCCTATCGGCACCATTTTTCAAAAGAAATTCAGCAATACCAGCATGCCCTCCTCTGGAGGCATAGATTAGTGCAGTCATCCCCCCAATTGAGATATCTCGATGTGAGTTAGGCTCTAGTTTCTCAATGGCATTAACCTCAGCGTCATGGGCTATCAATGCCTCGACAATGTTTTGATAGCCATTTCTTGAGGCAACCATCAAGGGGGTACGTCCAATATTATCGTATAAATTAGGATCAGCTTGATGAGCAAGCAATAGCGCCACAGCTGTAATGTATCCCTGTTCAGATGCCTTAAAAAGCGCAGTGACACCTTCATCATCTTGTATATCTGCCTGGGCACCCGCTTTCAGTAACACCTCTAGCGTATCTATATGTCCACCGCTTGCGGCCTCGATCAATAAAGAGGGCCTCATCTCTTTTTTGTGAACCCTTGTAATAAAGCGATCAACCTTTTTTTCAATCATGGCCCTATCTGGATCAGCACCATTCTCGATTAACAGCGCGACAAGGTTAGCATTTCCATTTCTAACCGCAATCAATGAAGGCGTCTCCTCTTTGCGATTAGCAACAGATATTTTTGCGCCGTTCTCTATCAGAAAGGCAGCAATCTCAGCGTGATTTTTCTGTACCGCAACCAGCAATGCAGTATCACTACGTGAAATTGTACGTAACAGCTCACGCTCCTTAAATGAAACACTAGAACTTGCGATACGCTGCTCCTTCAGCCCCCACGGAACGTAATTCACATCAGCACCGTTCTCCACGAGAGAACGCACTATATCAATGTTCCCGTAATAAACGCCGGTGATTAAAGGGGTTACACCCGTATTTTTATCTCTGTAATTGACATTAGTAGATTGCATCAATAGCGTCTTTGTTTTTGCTAAGTCACCCATCCTGGCAGCTTTCACCAAAGCATCTTCGCTAGAAAGAGCGGCATAATGTGTTTCATCACGTGCGCCAGCATTGGTCAGCTGCGCGACAATAACATTATGGTTGTTCCATTGAGCAATCGTCAGAGCAGTATCACCATTAGCCCGTGCCAAATTAGTTTTCGCACCGTGTCTTAGAAGCGCTGTGGTAATCATATTCCAATCACCATTTGCACCCTTTAAACCATGCTGAGCAGCAAACATCAGTGGAGTAAGACCTGCGCCATCTTTAAAAGTACCCGTCTTCACCACATTAGCATTAGCACCTTCCGAAAGTAGAAGCTCAACCATTGGCAAGTGGCCATATTGCACAGCGCCAACAAGCGCCGTTTCTCCATCGCTCTTCTTCAAGTCAATCTTGCTACCCGCTTTAATCAAGGTCTTGGCTACCTCAAGATTTCCGTGTACAGCCGAATTCATCAGTGCAGTGGTACCATCTTTACTCTGAGCATTGACGTTAGCCCCATGCTCCAGTAGTAGATTAAGTATTGATTGTTGATTTTCTGCTGCCGCAACAATGAGCGCGGTATTGCCGAGTTCATCAATAAGTTCAATATCGGCCCCGCCATTAAGCTGATTTATAATCACACGCTCATGACCATAACGAGCAGCCAAGACAAAGTTATGGCCTTCCATTGAAACATCTGTGTTTAATTGAGTGGTCACGTCATCGGCCACGGCCATCTCCATCGATTCAAGAGAGGCAGTAAGCGTAAGGGCAGTAGACAGCATGACTGGCGCTATCCAGAAGGACGATTTGGCTAACATTTTCATCAGCTTCTCCTTAAATATTATTTCTGTTACCAGCACCACGAAAAACGTCATGCCCGCCCATATACACGATGGAGTATCATCAACACTTTCTCTAATGACACTGAATAATAGACCATTACGGTAAAGATGGTAAATAAAAGCATTGAGATCACTCACAATTAACCAATACAAAACACATGGTTATAGCGCTATCTCCCTGACTTTTTTAATTAAAGAGCCCCCTTCATCGCCAATTGATAGACACATGCCAATGGCCTGTTTTATGGGTTTTACCCTTCTTTGAAATCGGTTAGTGTAAAAAATCAATAAAAATCAGCAAAAATCCGACTAAATTAAACTAAATATTAGTCTGCGAAATAACGATAGTAATAAAAATAAACATACTGTTTCAGCAATAGAGCAAGACAGCTGAAATGAAACTTAAGATTGTCGGTGATGACGCGGATATACTCACTTACCTGAAAGGTGTCATCGAGCATTTTGGCGCTCATTACAAAGCAGTACTCGATTCATCATTCCCTTTCACAACGGTTTCACCAAATTTAAGGAAAATAAATGGACACTATTTCTAACTATTATGAAAACCTGGTCTTTGAGCACATTACAAGAATCAGCAACGCTCGCAACCTCAACCTGGATGATAACGCTATTCAGGATATCGCTTGCATTGCGCTTAACCAACTGCCACCACGCTATGTACGGCATAGAATCGATACTATTTTTTATATTCAAGATGAAGAACGTGCACAAATTGACAGTGATGTTGAAAATGCAGTGAGCCATGCCATTAATAAAGTGGCAGATAATCCCCGTTAACGACCATACCCTTCTAATGACGCAATCGGTAACCCTGTTTTAGTAGTTTGATCGCCAATAGCGCTAAACTAACGAAAGCCAGCAGAACAATGGGCAAGCTTACCCACGGTGAAACATCTGAAGTGCCAAAAAAACCATAACGAAAGCCATCAATCATATAAAAAAAGGGGTTTAGATGGGAGACAGCCTGCCAGAACGATGGCAATGAATGAATTGAATAAAAGACACCACTTAGAAATGACAACGGCATGATCACAAAATTCTGAAATCCAGCCAATTGATCAAACTTCTCGGCCCAGATACCAGCAATAATGCCCAGCGTACCAAGCACCGCGCTACCGAGCATCGCAAAAATTAAAAGAAAAACAAAACTGTGTACGGGCACTGCTACAAAACAGACCGCAACCATAAACACCCCTATGCCAACAACCAGGCCACGCACCATAGCAGCGAACATAAATGCCAGAAAAATTTCTACATAAGAGAGCGGTGTCAGTAACACAAATACAATATTACCAGTGACTTTCGACTGAATCAGGCTGGACGAGCTATTCGCAAATGAGTTTTGAATGATAGCCATCATCATCAACCCTGGAATCAAAAATGAAGTATAACTCACATCTTCAAAAACCATTACTCGGTCTTTTAAAACATGAGAAAAGACCATAAAATAAAGTAAAGTTGTAATGACAGGCGCAAGCACGGTCTGCAAGGCCACCTTGTAAAAACGCAGTGTCTCTTTATAAAAAAGCGTATAGAAACCACGATTAATCATGCTGATCTTTTGCGCGTCAGCTCAACAAAAACATCTTCAAGGTCTGCGCGTTCTGTCTCCAGATCGACAACCTGAATACCGGTCGCGGCGATAGCATCTAACACCGCTACAATAGAATCTTTGTCCTTATGCAGTTCAAGCCGCATACTACAGCCATCGATATGCTTCACTTTATCCCGAATGTTCAACGGCAACTGTTGAGGGAGCATTTTCAGTTCCTCTGCCATCTGGATGACCAAATGCAGCGTACTACATATCTCACTCTGCAGCAGCGATGCCTTAGTATCGAGCGCAATCACTTCGCCGTGATCTAATATCGCAATACGATCACACAACTTCTCAGCCTCTTCAAGATAGTGGGTCGTCAAAACAATAGTATGCCCCTTCTGATTAAGCCCCTCTACAAACCCCCACAGCAATTTACGCAACTCAACATCAACGCCGGCGGTGGGCTCATCCAGAATCACCACCTCGGGTTTATGTACCAGAGCCTGTGCAATTAACACACGCCGTTTCATCCCGCCTGAAAGTGCACGCATATTGGCATTGGCTTTATCAGTAAGCGCGAGCGCATCCAGTAGCTCATCGATCCACGCATTGTTCTCCTTTCCCAGTCCAAAATAGCCCGACTGGATCTGCAGTACCTCACGCACCGAAAAAAAGGCATCAAAGACCAGTTCCTGCGGTACGACACCGAGCGCACGTCTCGCATGCTGGTAATCAGCAACAACATTGTGACCGAGAACCGCTACCTCACCCAAATCGGCATGCGCCAATCCAGCAATAATATTGATTAGTGTCGACTTCCCTGCGCCATTTGGACCCAGTAGACCAAAAAACTCACCACGATTGATCATCAAATCAACCCCTTTCAGAGCCGCTAGTGAACCATAGGATTTCCTGACATTATTGATTGAGATTGCAGCAGTCATAATAAGCGTCGTACGTAAATAAGGTGTGTCATTCTACACTAACAAACCAAGGCAACGCAGAATCAATTGAATCGCTACTCAACCAGGTTCGCTTTACATGCCCAACAGCTGGCAAAATTGGCAGGGTTCTCTTCTCCACAATTGTGGCAGATGAGTGTTTTGAGATGTGTCCGAGAGGTCTCATATTCGCGAATAATCACGGCAGCACGCGCTTCATCACGTTCATCAATCAAATGAATTTCAGGATAGGCATGCGTAAAAGGGATCTCTCCAGTGGCGCCCTGCAAATTTTCATTTTCAACGGTCACCTCAATCCTCGATTGTTGCAATAGCCCGACAATTAGATAGGCCTCCTGTAAATTGGAAGCTGAATAAATCCGTTTCACAAACTCCTCCTCATTTTGTTTTCGAGTAACGATAAATTTCGATCATCTGTGGCACGTTCTGGTAGCGCATTTTATGCCTTGTCATTTCCCACAGCACCTCATTTAATTCGCTAATGGAAAATTTAAACTGGCCGTAACCCTACACA
The DNA here is from genome assembly GCA_945787155.1 of uncultured Gammaproteobacteria bacterium. Classification (GTDB taxonomy): domain Bacteria; phylum Pseudomonadota; class Gammaproteobacteria; order SZUA-140; family SZUA-140; genus SZUA-76. The sequence goes on from CALZHD010000040.1 coordinate 13,608, forward strand.
TATCAGTAGTTCTTTCATACACATAAAAAACTACCGCTACTTTGGTGATTTCGATATATTATTAAAAGTAGTTAAATATTTTATGCCGAGTTTGTGTAATTAACCAGGAAGGCTGAACTACATTAAGAAAGGGACCACACTATGCCAAGCAAAAAAAAATCATCCAGCCCTTCTTTCAGTAGTAATGTCGATCGCATGGTCGATCATGCCTTTTCTATCCTGGACCTTGACGAAGGCACCGCCCAGGCAATCAAAGCGTGTGACTCGGTATTACAGGTCAAATTCCCAGTCAAGATTCGTGGCCAGATCGAAACCTTCACCGGTTGGCGCGCCGTTCACAGTACCCATCGACTTCCTGCCAAAGGGGGCATTCGATTCGCCTCATTTTCAGATCAGGATGAGGTTGAAGCACTAGCAGCATTGATGACCTATAAATGCGCGTTGGTCGATGTGCCATTTGGAGGATCAAAGGGTGCCTTGCACATTGATCCTAACCAATATTCTCGCGATGAGATGCAGTTGATCACACGTCGCTATACGTTAGAACTGGTTCGTAAAGGCTTTCTCAATCCCGCCACCAATGTACCCGCTCCGGATGTTGGCACCGGCCAGCGTGAGATGGCATGGATTGCAGACACATACAAACACCTCAATCCTGAAGATATTAACTACCAGGCCTGCGTTACTGGCAAACCGGTACAACAGGGCGGTATCCGCGGACGTGTGGAGGCGACTGGGCGTGGTGTTCAGTACGCTATTCGTGAATTCTTCCGTCACCCCAAAGACGTCGCCTCGGCCAACCTTAGCGCGGGCCTTGCCGGCAAAAAAATCGTCGTTCAGGGGCTTGGTAACGTGGGTTACCACGCCGCCAAATTCCTGCAAGAAGAGGATGATGCCAAAATCATTGCCATCATCGAGCATGATGGTGTTCTCAGCGATGAAAATGGATTGGTGATTGAGGATATCTACCGTTATAAGGTTGAACATGGCTCATTCAAAGATTTCCCAGGCGGGCACTTCTCCCCCGACAATAAAGGCGCGCTGGAAATGAAGTGCGACATCCTGATTCCAGCAGCCCTGGAGAGTCAAATTACCAGGGATAACGCTGAGCGCATTCAGGCCAAGATGATCGTTGAGGCGGCCAACGGCCCAATTACTTTTGATGCGGATAAAATTCTTAAAAAGAAAGGCATTGTCATTATGCCCGACATCTACGTCAATGCAGGTGGTGTCACGGTCTCCTATTTCGAATGGATCCGCAACCTGTCACACATACGTTTTGGCCGCATGGAGCGACGCTATGATGAGTTACGCGGCAATGAATACGCCAACCTGCTGGAAGAAGCCACCGGCTCAAAGATTTCAGAGTCAACCCGCTCAATGATCGTACGGGGTGCCAGCGAGCTTGACCTTGTCCGCTCAGGCCTCGACGACACGATGCGCAACGCCTATCAGGATATGCATGAGACCCTGCATGCAAACGAAAAGATCGATGATCTGCGCACAGCCGCTTTTGTCATCGCCATCGAAAAGATCTCTCGATCCTATCTGGATGTTGGCATTTACTAGTAATATCATCGTGTTACATAGGAATAACCAAAAAACACCAGCCACACCATACTGACGACACTCAAAAACCCACCACTACTCATTGCATTATCAGAGTGCCCTATAGCTCGGCATCGGGTATAATGTGCGCCTTTTGCACATTGGAAGCCTACATCCGTGATTCAGAACCTTCGCAATATTGCCATCATCGCCCACGTCGATCATGGCAAGACCACTCTCGTCGATCAGCTATTACAGCAGTCCGGCACCCTGGATAGCCGTAGCGCACCGACTGAGCGCGTAATGGACTCCAACACGCTTGAGAAAGAGCGCGGTATCACCATTCTGGCGAAAAACACGGCCATCACCTGGAACGACTACCGCATCAACATCGTCGACACCCCCGGCCATGCCGACTTCGGTGGCGAGGTGGAGCGTGTCCTGTCGATGGTCGACTGCGTACTGCTACTGGTAGACGCCGTTGATGGCCCAATGCCACAAACCCGTTTTGTGACCCAGAAGGCGTTCGACCTCGGCCTCAAACCCATCGTTGTGATCAACAAGATCGACCGTCCAAGTGCACGCCCTGACTGGGTACTGGACCAGACCTTCGACCTCTTTGATCGCCTCGGTGCGACTGATGAGCAGCTCGACTTTCCAGTCGTCTACTGTTCTGGCCTTAACGGATACGCCAGTTTTGATGTCGATGCCCGCGAAGGGAATATGGATCCTATCTTTCAGACCATCGTCGATAAGGTCTCACCTCCAGATGTTGATCCAGAGGGCCCATTCCAGATGCAGGTCAGCTCGATTGACTTCAACAGCTACGTAGGTGTGATCGGCGTCGGACGTATCACACGTGGCACGGTTAAGACGAATACCCAGGTCGTTATCGTTGATCGCGAAGGCAAACAGCGCAACGGTCGTATCTTACAGGTCTCAGGCTTTATGGGGCTGGAACGCGTCGAAGTGCCTGAGGCTCAGGCGGGTGACATCATCTGCTTTACCGGCATCGATGGCCTTGGCATCTCTGATACTCTATGTGATCCGACATGTGTCGAGGCCCTGCCACCACTCAGCGTCGATGAGCCCACCGTGAGTATGACCTTCCAGGTCAATAACTCCCCTTTCGTTGGTAAAGATGGCAAGTTTGTCACCTCACGTCAGATCCGTGAACGCCTCACCAAAGAACTGGTGCACAATGTAGCGCTACGCGTTGACGATACCGCAGACCCTGACAGGTTTCGTGTCTCCGGACGTGGTGAACTGCATCTCTCGATCCTGATTGAAAACATGCGCCGTGAAGGCTTTGAACTCGGCGTTTCTCGTCCTGAAGTCATCATTCGCGAGATCGATGGTGAGAAACAGGAACCCTACGAGCAGCTAACCGTGGACGTAGAAGAGGCTCATCAAGGCGGCGTCATGGAGAAACTCGGCACCCGCGGTGGCGATCTGAAAAACATGATGCCAGATGGGAAAGGACGCGTGCGTCTCGATTATATAATCCCATCACGTGGCTTGATCGGCTTCCGTACCGAGTTTCTCACCGCCACTCAGGGCAGCGGCTTGATCTACAACGTCTTCGATAGCTACGGCCCAATGAAGAAAAATGAATACGGCCAGCGCGTCAATGGCGTATTGATTGCCAATGCAGCGGGTAAGGCACTCGCTTATGCGCTGTTCAATCTACAGGAGCGCGGACGTCTCTTCATCGGTCATGCCGAGGAAGTCTATGAAGGGATGGTGATCGGCATTCACTCTCGCGACAACGACCTGGTGGTTAACCCACTCAAGGCAAAACAGCTCAATAATATTCGCGCAGCGGGTACCGATGAAAATCTGATTTTGACGCCACCGATCAGAATGACGCTGGAACAGGCACTTGAATTCATTGATGATGATGAACTGGTTGAAGTAACCCCGCACTTCACTCGTGTGCGTAAAAAGCTCCTGAAAGAGACCGATCGTAAACGCGCCTCACGCTAAGATAGTCGACTAACAAAAAAGCCTGTAGCCATTATTGGCTACAGGCTTTTTTGTTTCAAGCAAAGCACCCGTTCAGTTCAGAGAGACACTACTTCAAGATTAATCCAATATTAATCAAGCCGCTTAACCACCAGCGTTGCATTGGTGCCACCAAAGCCAAAGCTGTTAGACATAATACAGTTAAGCTTCACATCATTACGCGTCTCACGCACCACTGGCATCCCCTCAGCAGCAGGGTCAAGCTCAGTGATATTAGCAGAGGCAGCAATAAAGTTATGCTCCATCATCAGCAAAGAATAAATTGTCTCGTTGACACCTGCCGCACCAAGGGCATGGCCAGTCAATGACTTGGTTGCTGAGAACGCGGGCACCTCATCGCCAAAGACATTCCGGACCGCCTCCAGCTCTTTGACATCTCCGACAGGCGTACTTGTGCCGTGTGTATTGATGTAATCGATTGGTGCATCAACGGTCTCAAGTGCTAGTTTCATACAGCGCTCTGCGCCCTCACCCGATGGCGCAACCATGTCATAACCATCCGAGGTCGCACCGTAACCGATTACTTCGCCATAGATCTTCGCGCCGCGTGCCTGTGCACGTTCAAGCTCTTCGAGTACAACGACACCACCGCCACCGGAGATCACGAAGCCATCACGGTTAATATCGTAGGTGCGCGATGCGGTCTGTGGTGCATCATTATATTTCGATGAGAGCGCGCCCATACCATCAAACAGCACTGTCATGCTCCACTCAACCTCTTCACCCCCCCCGGCAAACATCACATCCTGTTTGCCCATCTGAATCTGCTCCACCGCATTACCGATACAATGCGCACTGGTAGAACAGGCGGAGCTGATTGAGTAATTAATCCCTTTGATCTTGAAAGCGGTCGCCAGGTTAGCCGACGTGGTACTGCCCATCGTACGGGGCACCATATAGGGGCCAACACGCTTCGCGCCCCTGTTGCGCAGCGTATCGACAGCCAGCACAATATTCTTGTTTGACGCGCCACCAGAACCCACAATCAAACCACTGCGCGGGTTCGAAACCTCATCTTCAGAGAGTCCCGAGTCTTCTATCGCTTGCTGCATCGCCAGATAATTATAGGCCGCTGCCTCACCCATAAAACGCAATCGTTTACGATCGATATGCTCAGCCAGATCAAGCTTGATCGGACCATGTACGTGGGAACGAAAACCAAGATCGGCATACTCCTGGCTGAATTCAATGCCAGACTTTCCGTTACGCAAAGACTCCAGTACCTCAGCCTGGTTGTTGCCAATACTGGATATGATACCGATACCGGTAATTACGACGCGTCTCACTTAACCATCCCCCACTTGACCTTGTACCTCAGAAATCCTCAGTTGAGGTAAACAGCCCGACTCGCAAATCCTTTGTGGAATAAATCTCTTTGCCGTCTACTTCCATCACGGCATCTGCTATACCCATCACTAGTTTACGCATAATGACACGTTTCAAATCGATCCGGTAGGTAACCAGCTTTTTATCCGGGGTCACCTGGCCATAAAATTTGACCTCACCGGAACCAAGGGCACGGCCGCGGCCCGGGCCGCCCTTCCAACCAAGATAAAAACCGACCAACTGCCACATCGCATCAACCCCAAGACAACCCGGCATGACGGGATCGCCTTTAAAATGACAATCAAAAAACCAAAGATCAGGATTGATGTCAAGTTCAGCGATGATTTGCCCTTTACCATTCGCTCCACCATCTTCAGTAATACTCAAAATACGATCAAGCATCAACATCGGTGGTGCCGGTAACTGCGCATTTCCTGGCCCGAAGAGCTCACCGTCTGCACACTTAAGAAGATCTTCCCTTGTATAACTATTTTTTTTATTCATCATCAGTGTTCGATTACTTTACAACGCATCGCCGCGTACCTGTTGTGAAAAAACGGTATATTATATGCAGTACTGAGAAAAGGGCCCCGGAAAAGGCACTAGATGTCACTATTGTCCTTCAAATTCCCGACCCTTATGCAGCGTTATCACCACATAAAAATCGCTCCTCCCAAATCCCGCAACAATATATAATTGTTATTGTTTTTATAATATTGGGCAAAAGTATAGCGGTTTCCGCGAATAGATACCATGAAAAAACTGTGAATTCATTCCGAGCAGTTAAATTTTCATGGCAATATGAACCGCCATCAGAACAGTTTCTCCAAATTCATGCATATCACCGGAATAAAACGATGAGCGGCCGCTACGCCCCGAGTCCGAGTGGCCCACTCCACCTGGGCAATCTGCGCACAGCGCTGATCGCCTGGCTTCAGGCTCGACTTGCCGCTATGCCGTTCATTCTGCGCATGGAAGACCTCGATCTTCCACGCGTCAAGCCAGGCAGCAGTGAGCAGATCATCGCTGATCTTCGCTGGCTCGGCCTCGACTGGGATGAAGGGGCAAGCATAACTAATCCTGGCAGCGGCGGCCCATCCGCCCCCTATGCGCAATCTGCCCGCAATCCATTTTATCAAAAGGCGTTCCAACAACTCCTCGACAAAGATTTGATCTACCCCTGCTACTGCTCACGCAAAGATATCCAGCAGGCAGCGAGCGCCCCACACCTGCATGAGAATGGGCCGATCTACCCCGGCACCTGCCGCGACCCTGAGATGCGTGCCGAGATGGAACGGCGGCATCCAGACAAACCGGCAGCATGGCGTTACCGTGCGCCTGCTCGCACCATTGAATTTGAGGACCGACTCGTCGGCAGGGTCAGCCAGACGCTCGACCGCGAGGTCGGTGACTTCGTCATCAAGCGCGCCGATGGCCTCTTCGCCTATCAACTCGCCGTGGTCGTTGACGACGGCCTGATGGGGATCACCGATGTCGTTAGAGGCGCCGACCTGCTCGACTCGACCGCACGGCAGATTGAACTGTTCGAGGCGCTCGATTATTTAATTCCGAATTTCTGGCATGTACCGTTGATGCTCGACGCACAGGGAGCACGGCTCTCAAAACGGGATGGTTCCGATTCGCTTGAGTTGTGGCGGCAGCAGGGTAAAAGTGCCGAGGCGGTGATTGGTTTTCTCGCCCATTCGGTGGGGTTGATTGATCGGGATTGTTCGATTTCAGCGCGAGAGTTGGTTCAAGAGTTGACGCTTGAGGGGTTGCGGCAGCGGTTGGTGGTAGCTGCTCGGGAATAGCGGGAGGGAGAGGCGCTGAGCTCGCTTGTTTTTTATTAACAAAGGTAACATCGCATTTCCTCATCATTTCACGATCCCAATACTTGCACTTGTAGATGATACACATCGTCCACATATAACAGACATCTGCCAACCAGAAGGCTAATCCATGAGTGACAAAACCAGACTTGTCTGCCCCCATTGCAACACCATCAACCAGTTTGCCAGCGCTCGCCTCAGCGATCACCCAAAATGCGCGCAGTGCAAAAGCGCGCTGATGCAGGGCGAACCCGTGGCAGTCAACAGCCAATCACTGGACCGACACATACAACAGAGCGGCGTGCCGGTACTGGTCGACTTCTGGGCGCCGTGGTGCGGCCCGTGCAAGTCATTCGCACCGGTCTACAGCAACTTTTCTCGCAAAGCAGAACCCAACCTGCGGCTGCTTAAAATCGATACCGAAGCCCATCAGGTCGCCGCGGGGAAATATGTGGGTGGATCAGCAGTTAACGGAGTTATAGTAAAAAGGGTCGCCCTGCCCTCGGATGCCTACTCATCAACCCACTTCGCAGAACCAGTCGGGACAAAGTTGTTCAAGTTACTCTTCTGTGATCACAACCAAAGTCTGCTCATCGGCACGGCAAAACACTTGTCTACTTCAAGCGGCAAACAATTTTCGCCCGAATAAAGCAAGATTCCACCCTGAAAATATTTACCTGCCTGCGCCGCCATTCTTGCTAAACCAGCCCCATCACTCTCTTGCAAGCTTGCTGCACGTTTTACTTCCACAGCCCACACCTGCCGCCCTCGCTCAATCACAAGATCGACTTCCACCTTGTCTTTATCACGGTAATGCGAAAAGGTCAGATCACTATCCACCCATCCCGCCTGACACATCAGTTGCTGCACAACGAAACTTTCCAGCAATGCGCCAAATTCTGTGCTTTGCGTTTCCCAGTCTTTGGTCGTTAATCGATTCAACATGGCCGCCAGCCCGGAATCAATGACATGAACCTTGGGCGCTTTAATTAAACGCTTTGCATTATTTCGATGCCAGGCGGGTAAACGTCGAACCAAAAACAGACGTTCCAGAATGGTCAGATATTTTTCAACCGTTGCCCGGTCCACACCCAGATCATTTGCCAGACTGGTAATATTCAATAGTTTTGCGGTTCGATATGCCAGCAACTCCACTAAACGTGGCAATTCATTTCCACCCCGAATCGCCGCAATATCCTT
>CALZHD010000041.1 GCA_945787155.1 uncultured Gammaproteobacteria bacterium
CCCCAGGTCCATGATCGCCTGGGTGTAGGCAGCGGCCTCTTTCTGCGGTGTGCGTTCTTCGGCCAGCAGCCACATCGCCTTTTCGATCACGGGGGTGCCTGGCCAACCATCGATGGCGCAGTGGCGTGCCAGCACGCGCTTGACGTTGCCATCGAGGATAGGGTGGTACTGCCCCAGTGACAGCGAGAGGATCGCGCCCGCAGTCGAACGACCAATCCCCGGCAACGCCACCACTTCATCAATGGTCTCGGGAAAGTGGCCGCCGTGTATATCACAGATCACCTGTGCTGCTTTGTGTAGATTGCGCCCCCGAGCGTAGTAGCCGAGCCCCGCCCAGTGGTGCAGTACCTCATCCTGAGTCGCCGCCGCGAGCGTTGCCACATCGGGAAAGCTCGTCATAAAGCGCTCAAAATAGGGGATCACCGTCGCCACCTGCGTCTGCTGCAACATGATCTCCGACACCCACACGCGGTACGGTGTCGGGTTCTGCTGCCACGGCAGATCCTTACGGCCGTGCTGCTCGAACCACGCCAACAGACGCGTACTGAATTGAGACTTGCTCATGCGCGACTATCTGCCAAACAGCCCTTTCAGTTTATCTTTTACCTTATCCTCAGCACGCGCCTTTTCGGCATCGATCTTTTGCTGGATTTCAGCCTTCTTTTCGGCCTCAAGCTGCTCAAGCTCGGCCTTCACTTTCGCCTTCTCTTCTTCCAGCGCCTGCTTTGCCTGCGCCTTCAGCAAATCACCCAGCTCGGGTTTAAACTTAGGTTCGGCGAAGGTGCCGCTAACACGCACCGGTATCGCCAAGCCACGCAGTGCATCCAGCTCTGCGCCCCCCTGCCCTTGCTCCGCTTTGGTAATCACTGTCTTCACCAGATAGTCGATTGATTCAGTGACAAGATTGACCTGTCCTTCTCCGCCCACGCGGATAAAGGGTGATTTAACTGACAGGTCATTGTTCTTGACCAGACCATCGGTGATATTGAATGAGGCCTTCATCTCAGCAAAGTCAGTATCATTATATTCTCCACTGGCGGGCGGTAACGTTTCACCTTTAAGCTTGGCCTGAGCCTCACGTATCATCTGCACGATATTCACGTCCTTGACCGCACCATCGACAAACGCAATGCTGGCGGTACCATTTAGCGTTTTGGTGATCGCCTCTGGCGTCTCGCCGCTCGCGCTCAATTTGGCCAGGATTGTGCCGACGCCACGCACCTTGTCATCGCCCATATAGTCTTTGAGCAGCGGGCCGACATGAATCTGCTTCATCGCCTCATCGAGTGCGAGCTTCAGCACATCACCCCGCGCATCGAGCTTGATATCCCCCTGATACTGCCCCTGATAGAGATTGGCGCTGATCGGGTGCATGCGGATCACGCCGGCCTTAGCGGCCACCTTTGTCTTGATCTCGCTAAGATTCAGCCCGGAGAGTTTCAATTTGCCGATATCAAATGTGCCGTTAACGTTGAGCTCACGCAGCGTTTCCATCGGCAGTGTTGAGGCCGCTGCACCGGCACCGCTGGCTGGCGTGGCGACAGGTGCAGGTGTCGACTCTGATGCTGCCTCTTCACTCGCTTCAACGACGGGCGGCAGGTAACGGTCGGCATCGATCTGATCGATGGTCAATGCATATTTCACTGCGGGCATCGGCGCATCGGACATCGCCAGCTGCACATCACCCTCGATACGGGTCTGATCGAGTATGATCTGTAGATCCTGTAGATTGTATTGCTGCAACGTGCCGTTGATGCTCGTTGCGAGCTGCATACTGCTCATCGCCGCAACATCGGCAGTCTCAGGTGGCGCTATCTCAAATGTCTGCATCACGGTCTTCGGATTAAACTCGGAGACAAGCAAGGTGCCATCAAATGCGACATCACCCAGAATCTGCTTCGCATCGAATGCACCACTCAATTCAACGCCGTAGCTGGTTAAGCGAAAGGCCGATAGTGCGGCTGTCTGCTGCTGCATATCAACATCAATGTCAGCGGCCAGGTTAACCACTGCCTGCCCCTGTGGCAGATCGCTGCCACGCACGGTGGCATCCAGCGTGGCTGCCTTGAAGCTGTAACGTTCGTTATTAATATCGAACTGGATACGTGTCTTTAGTTCGATCTGTCCACTCATATCAGGCTCTGAGGCCTCAAACTGGCTGCTGAAGGCCACATCCAGCGGCGCGTTCAGTGAGACTGGCCCGGTCTTCAAGCTCAGCTGTTTTACCGCATAACGGACATCACTGGCGCTGTCGTCATAAATGACTTCGGCATCTTCAATATGGAGGCCGCCGATCGCCAGTGCCGCGAGGCCGATTCCGGGTGAAGATGGCGCGGCTGTGTCTGCCATCGGGGTATCAGGGGTTACCGTAGGTGTGTCAGATGGCGGCTCACCCGCCAGATCGTCCCAGTTAGTGGTGCCATCTTCAGCGATCGCAAGGTTAAGGCGCAGCCCGTGCAGGATCACCGTGCTGGCCTCAACCCGCTGGCTCAACAACGGCATCAGCCGTAACTTGACCTCGGCGCGTTCGATACGGGCAAAGCGCACCTCATCAAAACCTGGTGCATTGCCGAGTGTTACCTCACCGAGTGACATGCCGGCCCATGGAAAGAGTGTCAGTTCAATATCGTCATTAATCTTCAGCTCACGCCCGGTCGCCTCCTTGACCTGCAGCTCAATCTCTCCCTTGTAATCATTAGGGTTAAATACCATCGGAATAATAAGTATTGCCGCCAGTAATAGCACCAGTAGCAACCCTGCCAATGCAGCAATGATTTTAAACGCTTTTTTCATACCGAACCTCTCCCTTGATCAAGCCTCACACGCAAAAGCCTTACTGACAAGTCAGATTGCCACCACCACTCGGCTTGCGCTATCGCGACCATGATGTATATTTACCCACTTTAAAATCCACTCATGATAGATAATTAACAGTTTAACAGGCGACGCAGGCATGAGCACAATGATACATCGCACCATCCGGATCGAAAATGCAGACAAGCAAAGCAATATTGGCCAACTCTGCATCACTACCTATTCACCACAGGAACGTACTTCACGCGCGATCAAAATATTGGCGCTATTGTGGGGACTTGCAATTGTCACCCTGTTTATCCCTCTTGCACACTTTGTGCTGGTGCCTGGATTCCTGATTGCCGGCCCAATCATCGCCTACAAACGTTATCAGATGGCAGAACACCCCAGCACCGCCGATGGTGAATGTCCGACATGCAAACAGCCATCATCCATCCATCTTGAACCTTCTGACACACTTCCCATGTGGACCTACTGTTCGACCAATAACGACCCGGTACAGTTGATCGACTACCCACAGGGTGAAGCCGACACCACATCCGCTTAAGCGACTGGAGAAAATATTATGCGAGGCGCTTTTGCGATCTTTATTCTGTTACTGCTGCTGGTTTCCGGCGTGGCGACCATCACCCTGATGCTCTACCTGTTCGGTGTTATCGGCTAATATTCTAAACATGAGTAATACATAATGGATAGTGGAGCGGGTGATGGGAATCGAACCCACGTTATTAGCTTGGGAAGCTGCCGTTCTACCATTGAACTACACCCGCTTGGGTATGTAACCATGCGGATTCTAACGGAAAATCAATAGGATGCAAAACTCTAAAGTTGAGTGTTCCAAGTTATTCCAGCCAATACAGGGAGTTAGGGCCGTACCGTTTCTCTACCAGTAATTTTGGAAGAAAGCTGAGAGTGCAAGCGACGCAAACGCAAAGAAAATGCCGAAATATGCGTTAGCCTAGTCCAGGATTTGTCTTGCGATAGGTTCATGAAAGTCTCGGATATTTCTTGGGGTAGGAGAGAAAATTGAGCTAATAGTTTTTGTGCTTGGCCAGCGCCTGTAGCGTTATAAAGCAAGAAAATAGGCCGGGCATAAACACCCGGCTCATCCCCGTTACCAGGATTTATAAGGCAGGAACTTTCCGTTTAAGGTAATGACGACGCGATCGCCGGCCGGGTTCTTTTCTTTATCGATGTCCATAGAAAAGTCGATGGCGCTCATGATGCCGTCACCGAACTTTTCATGAATGATTTGTTTCATTGTCTCGCCATAGACGTTGATCATTTCGTAGAAACGATAAATCAGCGGGTCCGTAGGAATGGTCTTGTCCCAGTTCTTGTGTGGGCACTCCTGCAGAGCTAGGCCCACGTCCTCTGGCAGGTCGAGAGTTTCGCACAGAGCCTTGGCGTATTCTTCCGGCATGGAGTTCATACCCAGGCAGGCTGAGGTGGTCCATACCGGCGACATGCCTACCCCTTCGGCGACTTCTTCCCAGCTCTTGGCATTGGCCTGCTTGGCAGCCAGGATTATGGCAGTCATCTCTGTCTTGTTCATCGTTTCGTTCTCCACTCAGTTTGGTTGAATTAAGAAGTCATTTACAAAGCTATGTAAGTTTTCGTTCTGTTATGGTGATGGGCAGGTCATTGATGCTGGCGTATCGTTTTTGCATCAGCCCATTGCTGGCGAATTCCCAGTTTTCGTTGCCATAGGAGCGATACCACTGACCGCTGTCGTCATGCCATTCGTATTCAAAGCGCACGGTAATGCGGTTATCCATAAAGGCCCACAGCGTTTTCTTCAGTCGATATTCCAGCTCATTGTTCCATTTACGTTCGAGAAAGGCTTTCACTTCGCCACGGCCGTTGAGGAACTCGGCGCGATTGCGCCATTCCGTATCGACTGTATAGGCCATGCAGACACGCTCTGGGTCGCGCGTATTCCAGGCGTCCTCGGCGGCTTGAACCTTTTGCTTGGCGGTTTTCAAAGTGAATGGTGGAAAGGGTGGTTTGGATTCCATTGTGCTCAGCTCCCTGTTTTGGCCAAGGCCTTGTCTGTTTCAAGTGGATCGTCGTCCTCGATTGCCGGATCGACAAAGGTGGTTTCCCTGACCTCTTCTCCCGCAGCACCGGAAAGCTCCTTAGACCGGCTCACAAGAAAATCCACCAAGTGATTACGAATCTTGTAATAGCCTGGGTCGTGGATGATGCTATTTCGATTCCGTGGTCGTGGAATGGAGATCTTCACCGATTCGGCAATGCGGGCGTAGGGTCCGTTGGTCATCAGCAAGACACGGTCGGACAATAAGATGGCCTCGTCAACGTCATGGGTAATCATGAACACGGTTTGTTTACTCTCGCTCCAGATCTTGATCAGTTCTTCCTGGATCACGCCGCGCGTGAGGGCATCCAAGGCGCCAAAGGGTTCATCCATCAATAACAATTGCGGTTGAGTGGCAAAGGCACGGGCAATGCTGACACGCTGACGCATACCGCCTGACAGTTCCGACGGCTTGCGGTGCGCCGCGTCTTTAAGGCCAACCAGATCCAAGTACTTGAGGCTGTGCTCGTGGAGCTTATCCTTGCTCCACGTCGGCCAACGGGCCTGTACGCCAAAGGCGACATTCTTCATTGCAGACAACCAAGGCAGCAGGCTGTAATTCTGAAAAATCACACCGCGGTCCAGGCTTGGTCCGGCGACTTCTTTGCCATTCATAATGACAACGCCGTCCGATGCATCGTCCAGCCCCGCCAAAACGTTCAGTATTGTCGACTTGCCACAACCGGAGTGACCGATGACACAGACAAACTCACCTTTCTCGATACCGAAATTAATGTGTTCAAACACCGTCAAGCCTTCACCATGGTTGGCGGCGAGATAGCGCTTGGACAAACCTTCTATTTCCAAAAATGCATGTGACATAAACGCTACCTCTTATTCCTGATACTGCACAAAACGGGACGCCGCGGACAACATAAGATCGAGCAACATGCCCACAAGACCGATCATGAGAATGGAAAAGATCACGCTGGCAAGATCCAGGTTGTTCCATTCATTCCAGACGTAATAGCCGATACCGGTACCGCCCACCAACATCTCGGCAGCGACGATGACCAACCAAGCGATCCCTATGGAGATGCGCATACCCGTCAGGATGGTGGGTGCCGCTGCAGGTAATATCACGGTCAGTGCCGTACGCATCGGGCTTAGTTCATGGGTGCGCGCCACGTTGACCCAGTCCATGCGCACATTGGCCACACCAAAGGCCGTGTTGATCAACATGGGCCAGATGGAACAGATAAAGATAACGAAGATGGCCGAGGCCTCTGAATCCTTGATCACAAACAACGCCAAAGGCATCCATGCCAAGGGTGATATCGGTCGCAGCACTTGAATAAAAGGGTTCAGTGCCTTGTACATCAGTGGTGACATGCCCACCACAAAGCCGATGGGGATGGCGATGGCTGCAGCGGCCAAAAATCCCGCAATGACGCGATAAATGGAATAACCGAGCTGTATGCCGATGCCCTTATCGTTAGGGCCGGCGTCATAAAACGGGTCACCCAATTCTTCAAGCGCCAAGGAGATGATGTCAGAAGGCGGTGGAACGCGGGCCTCCTGGTCCGCGCCCCCCATCAACATCTCATATTCCGACATAGCTTCTTTTTTTTCCGGCACCTGAACGCTGACCTCCCAAACCCCCAGGGTGAGCATCAGCAAGCCCACCGACAACAGCGCCGCCCGCGTGTTAAGTGACTTCAACATCATTTTCTCCCGATAGCGAAGCTCTTCACATACTCTTCCGGCTTTTTGTAATCGAAGGTCTTGCCCATGATGGTGTAGTTTTCATAGGTCTTGCTGGGCGGCTCGTAACCCAACTCCTTCATCACCTTGCCTGCGTCAGCGGCAAGATAGACCTCTTCGGCGATCTGGTTGTAATCCACATCGCCTTCGATGTAACCCCAGCGTTTCATCTGAGTCAGAATCCACACGGCCATGGAGTGCCAAGGGAAGGGATCAAAGTCGATACGGTCCGGAACGTTCTTGATCTCACCCAGGCCATCGGCGTAGTACCCCGTTAAGACTTGCTGAATCACCGGTACCGGTTGATTAAGATAATTCTTAGGCGCGATGGCCTCGGAGATCTCTTTGCGGTTATTAGGATTGGACGAGTAATGCGTAGCGTCAACAATTGCTCTTAGCAGGGCACCATAAGTATTGGGATTTGTGACCGCAAACTCTTTTGAGCAAGCAAAGGCACAGCAAGGGTGACCTTCCCAGATGTCTTTTGTCAGGGTGTGTAGAAAACCGACCTTTTCCCACACGGCGCGCTGGTTAAACGGATCAGGCGAAAGATAACCGTCCAGATTACCGGCCCGCAGGTTGGCCACCATCTCTGGTGGCGGCACGACGCGGATCTGAATATCTTTGTCAGGGTCCAGGCCATGTTCCGCCACGTAGTAACGCAACAGAAAGTTATGCATGGAATATTCAAACGGTACGCCAAACTTAAAGCCTTTCCACTTCTTTGGATCACGTTTGTCTTTGTGATCCACATGCAGCACGATGGCTTGGCCGTTGATGTTTTCCACTGCCGGCATGATGAAGGGTTTGGCAGTGGAACCGGCCCCCATAGACATGGCAAGCGGCATGGGTGTCAACATGTGCGATGCGTCATATTCTTTGTTCAAGGATTTATCACGCGCTACCGCCCAGCCGGCAGTCTTGATCACATCTACATCCAGACCATATTTTTTATAAAAGCCCATGGGGTGTGCCATGATGATGGGCGTGGCGCAGGTAATAGGCACAAAACCAATGTTGAGTTTCTTTTTCTCCAGCGGCCCCATGCTCTCTTTCACGGCCGCCTTGACCGAGTCCATAGGCAACATAGATCCAAGAATGGCAGCAATCGTGCCGCCACCGACCATACCCATAAACGAACGGCGGCTGATTTCATTGTGGCCGAACATGCCACGCACAATGGCGCTCTCGATGGCGCGATCCATCACTTCCTCGGACGACGCCAACGTTTCTTCGGGCTGAGAATTTTCGGCGCTGAACTGCAACGGCTGTTTCAATTCACCATCAACCGCATCCTCGCTGCAAGTGGCGCAGGTGCAGCCCGCGACGTGTTTAATGCTGATATCAGGGTTAAAGGGATCACCTAGGCTCTTATTTGACATGCTCTTGCTTCCTCTGCGTTCAAATAGTTCGTTATTCAGCGAACCGCACGATTGTTGTGCGTCATTAGTGGCTATCTAGATCACCTCACACCGATGTATATAAGGGGGTTGTGGGCGTCTCGATTGCCTTGCATAAGTGTTATTGCAGAGACCGTGCCAGCATGTAACAACTTCGATAACCTATTGATTATAAGTGTAATGCAGGGCTAACCCTGGGGATATCTTAGGTACGAGTTTTCGTAGTTGAACGAAATATCGTAATGCATAATACGAATGTTCGTAGTGATGGCACGGTTGTTGATTGGAAGATATGGAGGTCACTCGCAAGAGATAAATTATGCAATCACTATTAGAACTCAGTTTTGAACACCAGGCTGAGGCCTGCGTGCTTATCGATCCCTATGAAAACAGCGTAGTCCTCGCCAACCGCGTTGCTAGCGAACTACTGGGTTATGGTCGCAAGGAATTTCAACAGCTCAGCGCAAGTGATTTGTTTCTCGACCAACTGCCTGTGATGGTGGTTTTCACTGAAGCGGTGTTAACAAACGGCAGCGATTGGTGCAGTGATATCGTTTGTTATCACCGCCATGGTGACCCAATCTCGGTTGAGATGAACGGTCGTCGATTGGTGGACGAAGAGCGTGTCTATGTCGTGGTCAGTATCGCTGATCGAGAAGCACTGTTAACCCAACGTGAAAAGGCCGAAGCCCTACAATTACATCGCGCGGGCATCCGCCGTTGGAAAACGATTGAAAATATTTTTCAGGAGATTGAACGGGAAAACGCGCTAATTCTCAGCGCAGCCGGCGAAGGCATCTATGGTGTTAATGCTGACGGCAAGACCACCTTCATCAATCCCGCCGCCGAGCGCATGTTGGGATACAAGGCCGATGATCTCTTCGGCAAAGACATCCACTCCGCCATTCATCACAGTCACAGCGACGGTAGCCCTTATGCCAGTAAAACATGTCCTATCTACGCTGCCTTCGCTGACGGTGAAGTACACTTTGTCGACGATGAAGTGTTTTGGCGTAAAGACGGCCGACCACTCGCGGTGGAATACACGAGCACGCCCATTGATGACAATGGTGAGCTCGTGGGCGCGGTGGTAATCTTCCGCGACATCAGCGACCGCAAGGAAGCAGAGGCTAAACTGCGCAGCGCCCTGGCCGAAGTCGAAGCGTTACGCAATCGTTTGGAACTGGAGAATGCCTACCTGCTGGAAGAGATACACAATGAACACAACTATAAAGAGATCGTCGGCGGCAGCGCCGCCATTCTCAACATCGTGCGCCAAATTGAGTTAGTGGCACCGACAGCAGCGAATGTCTTGATCAGCGGTGAATCGGGCACGGGCAAAGAGCTGATTGCCCGCGCCATCCATGAAAGCAGTGATCGCAGCCATCGACCACTGATCCGCGTGAATTGTGCTTCGATTCCGCGCGAGTTATTTGAAAGCGAGTTCTTTGGCCATGTTAAAGGGGCCTTTACCGGCGCCGTTGCCGATCGTACCGGTCGCTTTGAACTCGCGGATGGCGGCACGTTGTTTCTGGATGAAGTTGGTGAGATCCCCCTGGAGTTGCAAAGCAAGTTGCTCCGTGTGCTACAGGAGCAACAGTTCGAGCGGGTTGGCGACAATCTCACCCGTTGTGTTGATGTGCGTGTCATTGCCGCCACCAACCGTGATTTAAAAATAGAGGTGGCGCAACAAACATTTCGTGAAGATCTTTATTTTCGCCTCAACGTATTTCCCATAGAGTCGGTGCCGCTGCGTTTACGCATCGACGATATCCCACTGCTGGCAACGCACTTTACTCGGCGGGCATGTGAAAAATTCAACAAAGCCAGCACCGAGCTTACCAAGGCCAACATGCATGCGCTGCAAAGTTACCACTGGCCGGGCAATATTCGCGAGTTGATTAATGTAATCGAACGCGCCGTCATCCTATCCATCAATGGCCGTTTGCAATTGGACCTGCCCCAGTCGAGCACGGTCGTCCGCAAGGCAAAGGTTAGCGATCATACCGGCAACCCGTCCATCCTTTCTGATAAAGAATGTCAACGCCGTGCTCGGGATAACATCATCACAGCACTCAAAACATGCAATGGTAAAGTCTTCGGCAGTGATGGTGCCGCCAAATTGCTTGACGTAAAGCCGACGACCTTGGCGTCGCGAATAAAACGACTAAAGATTGAGAAGTCAGAGTTTGTTTGAGGTGACGCGCAACCAAAGCTTAACAGGATGCACACCTTGCGACAATAACGCCATTTGTCAACGCAGAGCCATACTCCGTACGCCGTGAAATAACAATATAAAAGTATTGGTCTTAACAGGCCTTAGCTTATAATTTGGTATGCCATGATTCTCCAAGACTTCTCTTATTTCATCCCGGAATTGGTTGCATACTTGCAAACGGAGAGCAAGAATTATCGCTCTTGGTAGCGATAGAGTCGTATCACCTAAACAAATTCAGAGTAGACAAAAGTGATACAGGTATTACGAAGGCTAGTTTTTAGGGCGCGAAATACGTAGGGATTTGATAGCACTTTGGGCGCTTGGGAAGCTAAAGTTCTACCATTGAACTACACCCGCTAACTGAGTGTTACGAAACAGTTTACATGCTAAAGGGTGAGCAAGTCACCACCTTGTGGGTCGAGTAATGGTACGACTGTAGATTTGTGAGTTTTTGATTTAATCATTTGGGGAGTGCCGTAGCATTCGTTATATGAAGGTAGGCACTCCTCAGCTAGTTAATCTTAAAATGAGAAACCAGCTGCTTTGAATTTTTGGCTAATTTCGTCAGATCAACCGAGCTACGGGCTGTTTCTTTAGTGCCAGAAGCTGTCTCTGACACCAGGCAGCTGATATTGTGAACGTTGTTACTTATTTCAGATGACATTGCACTCTGTACTTCCGCCGTACTGGCAATTTGATCATTCAAGGACGAAATTGTTGCAACAGACGATTTGATTGTATTCAAACTCTCTTCAGCCTTAAGTGCCTGGGCAACACTTGCCTTTACCCTTTCTTGTCCATTATCCATGACACTAACAGCATCACGAGCACCTTCCTGTAAACTTTCGATGATTTTTCTAATCTCTTGCGTAGACTCCTGTGTACGACTCGCTAAAGTCCTAACCTCATCGGCAACCACAGCAAAACCACGCCCATGTTCACCTGCACGGGCAGCTTCAATCGCCGCATTCAGGGCAAGCAAATTAGTCTGTTCTGCAATACCCCCAATCACAGCCAAAACTGTACCTACGCTTTCTGTATCATTTTCAACCCTTTTAATTACACTAGCGGCATGCTCAATTTCATCCGCCAGAGATTTGATCTCAGCAATGCTTTCTGTAACCACCTGGCGTCCATCCAGGGCTGCAACATCGGCTTCTTTCGCCGCATCTGCAGCATTGACTGCACTTTCTGCCACCTCTCCAATACTAGATGCCATTTCCTTAATGGCTAACGATACCTGATTATTCTCTATCTCATGTTGTGCTGCAGCCGTACTAGCCTGTTCAGTAATCACAGAAAGTTTTTCTGCTGAACTAGCAACCATATCCGAATTATCACTAATACTGGCCACCTGTAGGCGAAGCCTTTCTACCAGCTGTGATAAGGCGCTGCCGAGTACAGAAATCTCTTTGAGCCCTTGATCATTTATATGAATAGTTAAATCACCATCAGCACAGCTGTCCATCTGTTTAATCAACACACCAAGTGGCTTGAAAAGTTGTCCATTGAACAGCCATAGACTGGCAATTACACCAAGCAGCATTAACAGAATCACACCACCAATT
This sequence comes from uncultured Gammaproteobacteria bacterium, assembly GCA_945787155.1. Taxonomy (GTDB): domain Bacteria; phylum Pseudomonadota; class Gammaproteobacteria; order SZUA-140; family SZUA-140; genus SZUA-76. The sequence goes on from CALZHD010000041.1 coordinate 11,803, forward strand.
ACAACCAGCTGAACATTGTTTACCCTCGCATTAAAACCTGACATATCCTCAAGAACTACGAGCTCCAGTGCCGATTTGTCAGACGCATCTTTATACAGATAGCTAATTGGAAGGCTATGATCCGTGTTTAGCTTATTCCAGCTTTCGCTCTGAAATAACTGCTTTCCATCTGGAGCAAGAATGGTTAATGGCAAATGAACTGTTTCAGCTACATCCTGAAGATTAAATGCCGGGCTCGTTACAACCTCAAGATAGGCAGCCACTCTAAGCCCACCAATCGGAATTAGCACTGAATACATAGCCCCTTCTGGTGAACTCCAGCTGGTACCAACCGTCTTTAATCGCTCAGCCCCTTCCCGCCCGGCCGTCTTGCTGCGTAAGAGCTCAGGGAGCTTGGCACCTATACCAGGAGACCCCTCTGTACTTTGAGCTAATAATTGTAGATCTGGGGTGTACAAACGAAACTTTTTAACACTCAATAAACCGGTGGTGGCATATCGCTGGTGAAATAGATCATTCAAGCGAACAATAACTTCTGCCTTAGCATCACTATCCGCAGGATTCATGGCCAAGCTTTTCACCGGCTTGCGCAGCTCCTTTTCCTGAGATTCAGCCATCTCAATCATCCGATCGCGCATGACCTCCAGTGACTGCCCAGCGGCTATTTTCACCATTCGGGAAATAGCGCCTTTTTGAGACTCAAGTGCCGCATCATGAAACTGATACGTTCCAAAAACAGAGAGAGCCACAGATCCCACCGCCAAAACTGCCAGTACAGCTAGTGTCAGCCCTTTAATTGAAATCTGTTTCATGTTCATCTGCCATCCCTGCCTACAAAAAGACTAACTATTAGTGGGCAATAGGGTAGCCCTTTTCAGTCCACTCTTCCCAACCACCACGAAACCAGTAAACATTTTCATACCCTGCATCAACAGCGATATTCGCTGCTTTGACACTACGACCACACTTAGTCCCATTACAGTAGAAAACCACCGGGGTTGTTTTACTTGGAATATGTTGCGCCAGACTGTCGGTATTTGTCTCTGTATCAGGCAGCGCAATAGAGCCTTCGATAAAGCCCGTAGCCCTATCACTGAATTTTCTGGCATCAATGATAACCAGCTCTTCTTTCTCATCGACCAGGTCAATTAATGCTTCCGCTGAAACCTTTGATGTCCCAGCAAGAGAATCAGGCACTTCCTCTTTAGCCTGGGCAGCACCAAAACCGATAAAAAAAACCAGCATAAAAGAAAACTTATTAAACATGGATCTCATCATAAAGCCCTTCTAATTGCGCGTGTATTTTAACTATCATTTACCCACTGGTTGTCGGTGCAGTGAGTATCAAACTTTAATAACTGTATTCAGGCAATGGTCTAGCTAGTTTGGATATCCCAGCCGAATCATTAGTTAAAGAAACCAGGTTGCTATACCGACAATATGGTACTGGTTGGAGATCTAATTAGACCATTCAATGGCTAGCGCTATACTCAGGCTTACTCATTGTAATTTTTTGATATGTTTGCAAATATTTCATATATACAATTACAGAACCATAATGCCTATGAGTGAGTTACATTACCGACTGGAGCGTCAAATACAACAAGTTTTTGGCGCTATTGATAACATACCTTCAGAGTGGGTGAGCTTCATAGAGGCCATAAACATGGCCTACAATAGCTATGAAGACGACCATAACATCCTCGAAAGGTCGATTGAGCTGAGTTCAAATGAACTGTTTCAGGCAAATGCTGAGATTCGCGCCTTGTTCGAGGCTATACCTGATCTATTTATTCATCTCAATGCAGAAAATTACATTGTCGACTGCTATGAAGGCAGTGAAAGCGACATCCAGATTTGTCCAGAACAGGTCATTGGAAAGCCTATAGACTATCTTCCGATTGTTGATTCAAATAGTACTTTAATGCAGACAGTCGAAATGATTCGCCAAAAATCTGCTAATCAAAGCATTGAGTACGAAGTCTGTTATGAACAAAAACAGTATTATCTTGAAGCTCGTTTAATACCGCTTACAGGCAATAATATAATCATCATAATTCGGGATATCACCACCCGAAAACAAGCCGAGCAGGACTTGTTATTGATTGAAAAACGTCTGCGCAAACAAAATCAGGTGCTGGTTGAACTCACCAAGAAAAAGACCCTGGCTAAAGGAGAGCTATATAGTCTGGCCAAGGAACTCACTAAGGCCACTGCCGGTGCCTTAGGCGTTGAACGTGTCAGTGTTTGGCTATTCGATGATCAACAGACTAAAATAGATTGCATTGACCTTTTCCAGGCAAGCACCCAGCAACACTCTTCTGGAATCGAGCTATTCGCTAAAGATTTTCCAATCTATTTTCACACCTTGAGGTCAGAGCGGGTGATTAACGCCGACGACGCGCAAAGTGATCCTCGCACCAGTGAGTTTACCGATTCCTATCTTGCCCCACTAGATATTCAGTCTATGCTGGATGCTCCGATTATTCTAGAGGGTAAAACTGTTGGTGTTTTATGTCTTGAAAATACCGGATCGGTTAAACGCTGGGCAATAGAAGAACAGCATTTTGCTGCCTCCATTGCTGATTTACTTTCACTGACATTAGAGGTTCGCGCACGCAAAGATGCGCAACAAGCGCTATCAGAGAGCGAAGATAAATTTAGAATTTTGGCAGAGACGACTAATAGCGCCATTTTTGTCTTTCAAGATAAGTTCCTCTATATCAACCCGGCAATGGAACAACTCACAGGCTACAGGATTAAAGAGCTATTAAAAATAAACTTTACTGATATTGTGGAGCAAGAATATAAGAATGCAGTTATTAATTTAATTCAATTACGCAGTCGGGGGGCAGACGACCCTGTACGTTTTGAAATCAAGATCGCTAACAAGCATGGCGATTCGCTCTGGTTGTTACTCACTTCTGGATTGATTAATTTCAATGGAAAACCGGCCAATATTGCGACAGCCTTCGATATATCTGAGCACAAGTTAGCTGAAGAGCAACTTCGCCACCAGGCCTTTCACGATAAGTTAACCGGCTTACCTAATCGAGCATTATTTATTGACCGTATTAGCCACACTTTTGATTTAGCTAAATTCAGAAACGGGCCAATTTTCGCCGTGTTATTTATCGATCTTGATCGATTCAAAGTAATTAATGACACCCTTGGACATGATGCAGGGGATGAATTACTGAAACAGATCTCATCCCGACTAAAACAGGCAGTTCGTGATACGGATACAATCGCTCGCTTAGGGGGCGACGAATTTACAATTTTACTAGAGGGTGTTCAAGGCATTAACTACACCATACATGTTTCAGAACGAATAAAAAATATTTTATCTGATCCTTATGATGTTAATGGACGCGAGCTCTATATGTCTGCCAGTATCGGTATCGCTTTGTATGATGACTCTTACGAACACCCGGAAATTATACTGCGTAATGCAGATATCGCCATGTACCGTGCCAAGCAAAAAGGTAAGTCAGGGCATGAGATCTTCAACGCCGACATGCATTCCAAAGCGCTTGAACATATGCAGCTAGAAACGGATTTACGCAATGCCATTGACCTTGATCAACTCCAACTACATTATCAACCGATCGTCAACCTGAAGTCTGGCGAGCTATTAGGATTTGAGTCATTGATACGCTGGCATCATCATGATAAGGGTCTAGTCTCACCAATGGATTTTATCCCAATTGCAGAGGAGTCTAACCTAATTATAGATATTGGTTATTGGGTCATAAAAACAGCTTGCCAACAGCTTCGTTATTGGCAATGTCACAATGAAAACAGCAAGAATGTTTACGTCAGTGTCAATGTCTCAGCAAAGCAAATTGCCAGGGAAGACTTTGTTGACTCGGTAATCCAGATCATTGAAGAAACGGGCATTGACCCAGCAGGCTTAAAGATTGAGTTAACCGAAACAATGCTGATCGACAACCCAGAAAGAATTATCAAGCTTTTAGAACAGCTAAGAAGTTTGGGTATAAAGATATATGTGGATGACTTTGGAACAGGCTATTCATCATTGAGTTACCTGCATCGTTTTCCAATTGATGTGCTAAAAATCGATAGATCCTTTGTTAATATGATTGGCGATACAGGAGAAAATGCTGAACTGGTTAATGCTATTGTGACGCTTGCCCATAGTTTAAAAATGTCGGTGATTGCTGAAGGAATTGAAAACAAAGAGCAAATGGATTATCTGAAAAAGATTGGCTGTACATCAGCCCAAGGATTTTATTTCTCAAGACCTGTACCCGTAGGGCAAACCGAAAAGCTTTTAGAACAAGGTTGTTTGACGCCTCGCCAGGAAGCTTGAACCAGTCTCTTCATTACATCAAGGAGCTGTTACTGAAGGACACCCAATCAGAGACAATGCCTGCACAAAACCACTACAAATCTAATCGTGATAATTGAAACAACGCCCACCAACAAGTAAGATACAACCCGCTGGAAACTCCCCCGCGATGCAACATCATCAGGAATAGCAAAATGAACATCTACCTCAACGGCGAACAGCGTGAAATCGCCAACGGCACAACACTTGGCGAACTGCTGGCACAGCTTGAGATGACACAACAGCGCATTGCGGTTGAGATCAACCTCAATATCATTCCACGCAGCCAGCATGCAAAGACGTTACTGCGGGCGGACGATAAGGTTGAGGTTGTGCGCGCTATCGGTGGTGGCTAACACTGCTTTAGCGTAAAAAAACTACAACAACATTCCCATTAACAACAGTCGCCCCTGCTCATAGGTGAGCGAGCCATAGTGGATATAGGCGATCTTGCCTGTTTTATCAACAATGATGGTATGTGGCAAAATGCCATACTCGTTGCCATAGGCGATCGGGGTGGCAAAGGTGTTTTCATCGCCCAGTAAAATAGGATAATTAATTTTAGTCTCGAAGTCATTTAAAAAATCGGCAACGGCCTTGGCATTATCCACTGCAATACCAATGAACTGCACCCCTTGATCTTCATAGTGTGTCTGTAAACGGGTAAAGACAGGCATCTCGCGCAGACAGGGCTCGCACCAACTGGCCCAGAAATTGACTACCAGCAGCTTACCGTCCCATTCACTGACATTGCGTGAATTGCCATCGAGGTCTGGCAACGTGAACGCTGGGCGCGGTTGATTGAGCAGTGGATCATTTTGAGCGCTTGCAGCCGAACTCACGCCAAATGCAATACCGATGCAGAGCAGACAGCCCAGAATTTTTAAAACATGATGAGACAGCATTGAGATCATCCTATTCCGTTTAAAGCGCATCATTAACATGAGATGCAAACTCATCGGCTGTCATGAAACCAATCACGCGATGACTCTTGATCTCATTACCGTCGGTTCCAAAAAAGAGGATCGCAGGTGGCCCAAACAGGCCAAACTGTTTCAACAACGCCTGATCAATCTCATCATTTGGGGTTACATCAGCCTGTAACAGCAGCACATTATCAAGCGCCTGCTGTACAGTGGTATCGGTAAAGGTGCGCTTCTCCATGATCTTGCAGTCAACACACCAGTCAGCATAAAAATCCAGCATCACCGCGCGGTTGTTATTCGAGGCGTTTTGCACCTCACTTTGCAGATCAGCCAGGCTCTTGATGCGCTTGAAGGAGAGATGCTGGCCAGCACTACTTGAACTACCCAATAGAGAAGTCCCTTGTAACGGTTGCAACACATCACGCCCACCGGAGGATGCACCTAACATGACGATGGCACCATAAAATAGCATCACCAGCCCCATTCCTTTCCAGAGCTTCTGCCACCCGGTGGCATTAATCTCCAGCCGGGTAAGCGCGCCGAGATAGACCGCGGTGCCCACCAGCAATATTGCCCACAGGAACATCGTGATCTGCGCAGAGGCAACGCGCTCCAGCATCCAGATCGCCAGACCAAGCAACATCACGCCAAACACCGCCTTGATGCTGTTCATCCAGTCGCCCAGTTTTGGCAACAGCTTACCGGCCGAGGTGCCAAACAGCAGCAGCGGTGCGCCCATCCCAAGACTAAGCACAAAAAGCGACAGCCCACCAAACACGGCATCGCCGCTCATGCCAATATAGATCAGGATACCTGCAAGCGGCGCTGCCACACAGGGGCCGACAATCAATGCTGACAGCAGCCCCATAATACCGGCACCCACCAGGTTACCACCTGCCTGTTTGCGGCTGATGGCATCGAGGCGACTCTGAATAGCGCTTGGCATCTGCAGTTCATAAAAACCAAACATCGACAACGCCAGCGCCACAAATAACAGACTAAAGCCACCAATGATCCATGGGTTTTGAAACATAACCTGCAGGTTCTGCCCAAACATACCGGCCATCACCCCGGCCACGGTGTAAGTAAGCGCCATCGCAAGTACATAGGTAAGTGACAGGGAAAAGGCACGTCGAGTCGTCACCTGCTCGCCCTGCCCCACAATAATGCTGGAGAGAATCGGCATCATCGGTAGAACACACGGGGTAAATGCCAACAGCAATCCAATACCAAAAAAACTAAGGATTGTCAGCAAGCGACCATCACCTGCCAACGCCTGTGCTATTCGATCCTGCTCAGGGACAAAGACAGGGGTATCGGTAGTTGAATCCGCTGTGCTGGCAGCCGCCGTCGGTAAAATAAGATCGACCGTCCTGGTCATCGGCGGATAACAGAAGCCATCTTCGGCACAACCCTGGTAGGAAGCCTCTAGCTTAATCGGGGTCGATGCAAGGTTGTCACGTGTAAGTGGCAACGTCACCACGGCCTCATTGAAATAGACCTCCATCTCACCGAAGTTTTCATCTTCCTTCATCTTGCCTTGCGGTGCGCGGAACGGCTGCAACTCGATGCCGCTGGCATCGATCAACTTAAAAGAAAATCGCTTGCGATAGAGATAGTAGTTATCCGCCACATCCCAACGCGCCACCAGCGTGTTGGGATCCTGAATTTCGGCACTGAAGATAAAGGCATCATCCGGCTTCAGAAAACGTGGCTGCTCCTGTGCGCCTAACCCCAGGCTTTTACCGAAAGTCGAGAGCGAGTCGAATATGCTGCCAGGGGTATCGCCCTCGGCATGCAGATATGTCGGGGAAAACAGCAGTAGTGCGACCGCGAGCGGTGCCAATAGAGTGCGTAGTGCGTATCTCATGATGATTGTGCTACCAGGTTGTCTCAGATTGCGTCGTAATGGTACCCGAATTGCCTTCACTTTACTGTGATTCGGTTGGCATCCGCCCCCCGATCCAGTCGAGATAAGCAGGTAAGCCAGCATCAATTGAGACAGCGATGATTTCAGGAAGTTCGTACGGATGCAAGGCCTCAATCTGCTTTTCTATTGCAGAGTAGCCGCTCTGCTGCGCTTTAATCAGCAGCAGCTGCTCATGCCCACGCTCCAGTTTGCCCTGCCACTTATATATAGAGCGCATCCCAGGCAGAATGTTGACGCAGGCCGCCAGCCCTTGTTCTACCAGGGTATTGGCGATCAGTTCAGCGTTCGTATCGTCCGGCGCGGTGGTGATGATCAATAATGCATTTTTATCCATGCGCTGAAAAATACACTATTGCGCAAGCTGGGGCAAAAATCGCTCATAGGCGAAAAATGAGCCAACAGTGGTATAGTGGACGCTGATATATTCAGCTGACGGTGATCGTGATGGGACTTTTCCAGATATTACTCCTGTTATTTTTATTGGTACCGATAATCGAGATCTACCTGTTAATCGAGGTAGGCAGCATCATCGGTGCATTCCCCACTATTTTCCTGGTGGTATTTACCGCCGTTGTCGGTGCCGCCCTGCTACGCTGGCAAGGCTTCACCACCTTTCAGCGGGTGCGCGAGGCAATGGCGCGCGGTGAAGTGCCAGCGATCGAGATGATGGAAGGGGTGGTTTTGCTAATCTGCGGCGCGCTGCTGCTCACCCCCGGTTTTTTCACCGATGCGGTCGGCTTTCTCTGCCTGATCCCGGCGGTACGACGCCGTTTCATCATGGAGATAATCAAACGTCAGTCGCTCTCTGTCAGCGGAGCCGCCTACAGTGAGCACTCCGTCCATGAGCAGCGCGGCAAACGCCATGAATCACGCACCATAGAGGGTGAATCCTGGAAGGAAGGCGACGATAATCGCCGCTAAAACAGTGTAACCCCAGCAAAAAAGTCGAGAAATTTTCGCAACCTACCCTTGACTCTCAGTAATTCGCCACTATCATTGTTAGCACTCTTTCAGGGTGAGTGCTAAAGGCTCTCCCATTTTGGCCGAAAGGTCGTTTCAACATACTGATTTTAAAATAAGATTCTAGGAGGATCGAAATATGCAACTGCGACCATTACATGATCGTGCAATCGTTCGCCGCATGGAAGAAGAGCGTACTTCTGCCGGCGGTATCGTCGGCGAACTCGCTGCTATGGATATCAAGGTCGGCGATCAGGTTCTGTTTGGCAAATATGCGGGTACCGAAATCAAGATCGATGGTGAAGAGCTGTTGGTGATGAACGAAAGCGACATCATGGCCGTTTTCAACGCTTAATCTACCCCCGCTAAACAATTCAAGAATTCTAGAGGAAAATAATTATGGCTAAAGAAGTAAAATTTGGGGATGACGCACGTCAGCGCATGGCGGAAGGCGTAAATGTTCTAGCTAACGCCGTTAAGGTCACCCTGGGGCCAAAAGGTCGCAACGTGGTACTGGACAAGAGCTTCGGCGCTCCTACCATCACCAAAGATGGTGTATCTGTTGCTAAAGAGATCGAACTTGACGGCAAGTTCGAGAATATGGGCGCACAGATGGTTAAAGAAGTGGCTTCACAGACTTCTGACGTCGCGGGCGACGGCACCACCACCGCGACCGTGCTGGCACAGGCAATCCTGCGCGAAGGGATGAAAGCGGTTACCGCCGGCATGAACCCAATGGATCTGAAGCGCGGCATCGACAAGGGCGTAGTCACCGCCGTTGCAGCCCTGCACGACAGCTCAAAGCCTTGTACCGACGACAAAGCAATCGCCCAGGTCGGCACCATCTCTGCCAACTCTGACGAGCAAGTGGGTCGCATCATTGCTGACGCAATGGCCAAAGTAGGCAAAGAAGGCGTCATCACCGTTGAAGAGGGTTCAGGCCTGGAAGACGAACTGGACGTGGTTGAAGGGATGCAGTTTGACCGCGGCTACCTCTCACCATACTTTATTAACGATCAACAGAGCATGACCGCTGATCTGGAAAGCCCTTTTATCCTACTGGTCGATAAAAAGATCTCCAACATCCGTGATCTACTGCCACTGCTGGAAGGTGTTGCTAAAGCAGGTAAGCCGCTGCTGATCATCGCTGAGGACGTTGAAGGTGAAGCACTGGCGACACTGGTAGTTAACAGCATCCGTGGCATCGTTAAGGTTGCCGCTGTTAAAGCACCTGGTTTTGGTGATCGTCGTAAAGCAATGCTGCAGGATATCGCCGTGCTGACCGGTGGCCAGGTAATCTCTGAAGAGGTTGGCCTTTCACTTGAGAAGGCAACTCTGGAAGAGCTGGGTTCTGCCAAGAAGATTCAGGTTGGCAAAGACAACACCACCATCATCGATGGCGCAGGTAACGTCACCGAGATCGAAGCACGTGTCTCCACCATCCGCGCCCAGATCGAAGAGACCTCCTCTGACTATGATCGTGAAAAACTGCAGGAGCGTGTTGCGAAACTAGCTGGCGGTGTTGCGGTGATCAAAGTTGGCGCTACCACTGAAATGGAAATGAAAGAGAAAAAGGCACGCGTTGAAGATGCACTACACGCAACTCGCGCTGCGGTTGAAGAAGGTGTTGTCCCTGGCGGCGGTGTTGCACTGATACGCGCACTACAATCTCTGAAAGACCTGAAGGGCGCAAACCACGACCAGGATATCGGTATTTCCATTCTACGCCGTGCCATGGAAGAGCCTCTGCGCCAGATCGTCAGCAACGCGGGCGAAGAAGCCTCTGTGGTGCTGAGCAAGGTTGCAGAAGGTTCTGGTACCTTCGGTTACAACGCAGCGACCGGTGAGTATGTTGATATGATCGACGCTGGTGTACTGGATCCAACCAAGGTCACCCGTACTGCATTGCAAAATGCAGCATCAGTCTCTGGCCTGATGATCACCACCGAAGCAATGGTCGCTGATCTGCCAAGCGACAATGCGGGTGATGCAGCAGCAGCTGCAGCAGCCATGGGTGGTATGGGCGGCATGGGTGGTATGGGCGGCATGATGTAAGCTGCTTCTACAAACCCTGTAGAAAAAAAGCCCCGTCAGTAATGACGGGGCTTTTTTTATGGGTGATACTCGTATTTAAGCGGCATTGCCTGTACGCTATTTTGCATATATTGAGATGATTGATTGCCTACAGGGCTAGAGTTTGATGCCGTGAGATGACCTAATGGAATCACTCGAGCCTTAATATTGAAATAAGCAAAAAGGGAGATAGCTCGAATGGCACTTACTTAAGCTTCTTGGGATGCCCATGCTTTTCCACTTCGTCCCTTGCCTGATATCGCGGCTTTGTCAGCAGAGCGAACTGCTTTGGTC
>CALZHD010000042.1 GCA_945787155.1 uncultured Gammaproteobacteria bacterium
AAAAATGATCGAATAAAACCAGAATCAATGATCACCATGTTCCAGAATGAGTGATCGGTTTAAACCAGAATCAGTGATCGGAATGGGCCAGAATACGCACTTAAAGGTGCGGACCCAGTAATCATATCTTCTATAGTTACCGCCATACCTTCGTTTAGCCATAAAGGTATTGGTAAGTGTGAAAGAAGTGAGTGCGTCATTTCATGGGCAGTAATCGATTCAGCATATGTAACATCTTGATGTGGGAATACAAAATGACCATAACCATTATTTAAATAAACTCCCGAACTAAGCCCAAACACACCATCTTCAGGATAGTAATATGAGATATATGAATAATAATCATCAATATCATTGAAAACTATCACAACGTATTTTCCATAGCCTTCATCAGATGCTATGCCCTTCAAAGTAGCTAGTATCTTTCTTAGAGTACTCTCAAGAAACCTTTGTAATAATTCTACATACCTATCTGATTCAGATGAAACAAGAATGTAATTTTTAGATTCATGAATATGATAATCATTAGAAAGCTTAGACTTGAGCTTCAGCATCCACGCATTAGCTATCTCACACCATAATTCGTTTTGTTCCTTATCCTTGAGACGAGTTTCTACATGCTCGTAGATGTTTTCCCATTTTGGTCTAGGAAAGTTGTCGATTTCATCGAAATATTTATTTATCCATTCCATATTCTTATGACTCTAAAACGTTCGCGGTAAGCGGAAGGCCGGAGCAGTGTAAGGCTTGTGGCATTCGCCACAAACGCGCACGGGACTTCCCCCAGTTTTGAACACATACTTTTATTATATTTCACTTAACATTCTTCATTGCTAGATTTTGATTTGGTGTTTTTTACCCAAAAATAAAGGACTAAAAAGATTAACCCAAAAAACAAATAGAATGACGCCTTTAATGTGTAAGCAAATAAAGTTTCTGGGCAGCCCCACATACATAACGACGCATTTGAAGCAAGCGACAAAAGCAACCCCCCACATGCAAGAATTAAAAATATTACATATTTAATATGTTTCATGGCATATAACGCTCGCAGAAAGCGCCGCGCTTTTTGCGGTCGCATTTACTGCGCTTGTTAGGCATCTATATTCTGACCGAAACGCCAAAGCACCCCACTTGGGTCAATGACTGTAAAATCGTACATACCCCATGGTTGCTTAGTCACTTCTGAGATTTTAGTTTTATATTTTTCAGTAATCCTTTTTTCAACAAAATGATCATGCCATTTATGTATGTCTTTCACTAGCAGATGCATCATGAAATTGTGCGCGTGCTTTGGCTCATAAAACTTTTGGAGTAGGAATCTACAATTATCATGATAGAAGTATGCAATGCCTTCATCATCTGACCCCATAGTAAACCCTAAGTCTTGATAAAATGACTTGGATAGCTCGTAGTCCTTTGCGGGAACGAATGCTTTTATTTCTACTGATTCTAGTGTTTCCACTGATCTTCCCTTTGATGCTGGTCCTACCAACGAATTGTGGACATATTATTTTCTCAAACTGTTACCCATAATCACAAGGACTCATTTCGGCCAAAACCGGTCAACTTTGGCACCTGACACGTATGATAGGAAAATCCAGTTTGCAGACATTTATGACTATATTCATAAAAAATTAAGTACGGACAAAAGGGGACATTCACCGAACTAATTAAGCCTCCGGTTGATCAATTTCGAGCTGTACTATTCATCACTCTGCTCCGAGACAATACGCCCCAAAAGTTCGATCCATAACCAATAATTTAGGGCTATTCATTGAGTGGTCGAGCTGCTAGCTAAACACTATATTCACCAACAGTTGAATTCCACAACTGAAAAACACTAATACCAGAACCGAAAGGATTATTCCAACGTATCCGGCAAAGAATGGCGCTTGCCGTTACAAGCGCCACCAAACTGGAGAATCAGAGAAAATGATTATCGGGTTTATGAAGCGTCGACTCACCATTAAATTCAAAAAAGTAAAAAATTCTATTTATAAATTTACGATGTTTGCCAGGAAGCCGCTATCACTGGCTCAAGCTGGTCACGTACATCTTGAGACATGTCTACCCCCTCACCTGCGGGCACACTAAAGGCCGCCATTGCAGTCACCAACTGATCCAAATTATTATTAATCAAAATAGAGTTAGCAGTCTGTATCTCATCCAATTCATTTGCTGCATTTTCATACCACCCTTGAACTCGAGCCTGGTCATTGGTACCAATGACATCTAATACGAGGTCATTACCATCCTGACTAAACCAAAGATTGTATGGATCACTCCCGACCATATGTAGAATATCATTGTCATTCTTACCCGATGTAGAGTTATCAACTACATCTACGCCAGCTCCAACACCCGCAACATAAGTATCGTGTCCACCATCACCGAGTAAAGTGTCATTTCCAGCGCCGCCAATAAGTGTATCGTTACCGCGACCGCCTTCAATTACATCATTACCAGCAAGCCCATAGAAGGTCTCAGCCTGTCTGCCACCTGTTAGTGAATCATCTGCGCTAGTGCCTACTACACCACCACTGGTATCAAGCGCCACATCCACATTCACCACACCAGTCGTTTGTGCAAACCCATCCGAAACAAGATATTCGAATTGTGCTGGCCCAGTGTAGTAAGGCTCAGGTGTAAACGATATGGTTCCTGCGACTTGATCGAAACTCACGGTTCCGTTTGTTGCATTTTGAACACCCACAACATCAAGAGTATCGCCATCAACATCTGAGTCATTCGCCAACAAGTCAACCACATTCATAACAAGCACGTTATCCTGCGATGTTGCCACAGCATCATCAATCACTGTTGGCGCTGAATTGGCCTGCCTCACATCGATAGAAACATCTGTTGAAGATGTCGAGATACCGTCAGTCATGGTGTATTGAAATGAGGCAGCACCGGTATAACCTACATCAGCTGTAAAGGTAATAGTACCTGCCACATCGTCAAATACGGCCGCACCGTTAAGAGCATTTTCTACACTTATGATCGACAATACGTCGCCATCAACATCCATATCATTCGCCAACAGGTCGGCAACATTGATCACAAGCGTATTATCCTGTTCCACCTGCGTACTATCCGCTTGTGCAACAGGGGCATCATCCAGCGGCGTGACGTCAATGTTCACCACAGCATTATCAGTTTGAATGCCATCACTCACAACGTATTCGAAGCTTGCGGTGCCAAAATAATCAGCATTCGGTGTAAAAGTAATCGTCCCTGCCACAGAATCGAGAGCAACGACACCATTCACTGCATTCACTACGTCAACAATCGTCAATTCCTGACCATCAGCGTCTGTGTCGTTAGCCAACAAGTCAGCTACAGCAAACACAATCACATTATCTTCTACGACTGTAGAGGAGTCGTCGCCAGCAATAGGGCGCTCGTTTTGAATGGTCATATTCAGTACGTCAGATACAGTCCATGCCGTACCGTCTTTAAAACGGACTTCATCAACAGCGTACCCCGCTGTACCATTAGAAACAAAATAATTCTGCACAGTGAGTGAGCCGCCATCAGATATATTCAGAATAAGATCGTCACCAATGCGTTCAGAGACAACATCAGAAACTGTAATGTCAGAAGAAAGCTCGATCACATCTACTCGCCCAACGGTAACATCGTAATTGGAAATTACATCACTACCGTCACCCAAATTATATCGGTAGATGTCATTACCAATACCACCATCAAGCGTATCGTTGCCCGTGCCTCCCTCCAGAACATCATCCCCATCAAATCCTAAGAGAGAATCATCGCCTTCGTCACCATATAGTTTATCTGCGTCTGATCCTCCATCTAGTACATCATTCCCTAACAATCCGTGAATGGTATCATTGCCTCCGTAGCCAAAGATTTTTTCTCCGTTTTCAGTACCATTAATTCTATTCTTACGTTCATCTCCATAAATTGGTTTACCTAAAACTGTCAGTATGAATCTATCTGAAACATTAGCACCAGAGGTGTCTGTGGCCACAATGTCAATCTCTAAGGTATTGATGTCACTGTTGGTAGGCGTTCCACTGAAGCTTTGAGTTAAGGCGTCAAAGCTCAACCAACTTGGCAATTCAGTACCATCAGCCAAGGTGGCGCTGTAACTCAATGAATCACCAACATCTACATCATCAAACGACCCTGCAGGCAGAGTAAAGCTGAATAAAGCCTCTTCAGTCGCCGTTTGGTCCGCAACTACAGCTGCCACAGTTGGCGCATCGTTAGTGTTGGCCACATCGATGAGAAAGTTATCCGTAACAGACAATCCACCCGTATCAGTGGCTGTGACTTTTACCTCAATTGAGCCAATATCATCGTTGGTTGGTGTGCCACTGAAAGTCTGGGTTAAAGCGTCAAAACTCAACCAGCTTGGCAACTCAGTACCGTCCGCCAGAGTGGCGCTGTAACTTAATGAATCGTCGACATCAACATCATCAAACGACCCTGCAGGAAGTGTGAAGATAACCAAAGAATCTTCAGTCGCCGATTGATCTTCAATTGCCGACGTTATAGTAGGCGCATCGTTTGTGTTGGTAACAGTGACAAGGAAGTTATCGCTCACTGTGTTACCTGTCAGATCGGTTGCGATCACTCTAATATCTAACACCCCAACATCATCATTGATTGGTGTACCACTAAAGGTTTGTGTTTCTGCATCAAAACTCAACCAGGTAGGTAAGGCAGAACCATCAGCTAAAGAGGCTGATAATGTCAGACTGTCTCCAAGATAAATATCAATATCATCAAAGCTGTCAGCTGGAACAGTGAAACTAAACAACTCATCTTCGTTCGTGGCTTGATCACTGAGTGCAGCAGTGACTGTCGGTGCATTATCAGAAAAGGCAATTTCTTCAATACTATTTCCAAGATATTCACCCTGAATGGTTATGGAGTCTGTATCACCAATGGAAATAACCAAATCATCACCGACTACGTCATAACTAAGGTCACTCTCCGTTATTCTGATACCAAGCTGAATTTTATCGAATCCGGAAACATCTGAGATAACATCATGCCCATCACCAAGCCTAAATAGATAAACATCATCACCTGATCCACCTTCTAAAAGATCATCACCCAGCCCCCCATTTAGTACATCATTGCCATCACCGGATAAAATAACATCATCCCCAGCCAGACCATTGATTCTGTCTGTTACATTACTACCAGTAAGCTCGTTATTCTCAACATCGCCATCGACATCAAAACCACGACTGACAAAATCAACGTAGGATATCTCCGTCCCATCAGACAATATAAAGGTGTCAATTCCACTATATCCATAGACGTCATTTTTATCGAAATTAGTGAGATGAACAGAGCCACCATCACCTGAATTTATCTTCAGCGAACCAAAACCAAGAGTTATATTGCCTGAATTATAATTTTTTATATTAAGTTTGTCTGATTGTCCCAAGGGTCCACTAACATCAGGCGCACTATTTTCATAAATGATGTAAGTGCCAGCAGTGTTATTAACGTTATAGGTGTCACTACCACTACCACCCAAAACAGTTGCATTACTGGATCCCAACCAAATGGTGTCATTCCCTGAGCCAGAATCAATAATATCATTGCCATTACTGACAATATCATCATCTCCATCGCCAGAATGCACTTTGGTCAGTGGGACATTGTTATAGTCTTCCACGTCCAAGTCATAAGTAGATATAAAATCATCATCTTCAGTTCCGACGATCGTTGCATCACCTTCAGAAGCGAAAATCTGTTCGCCGCTGTAATCCAACTTACCTGTCAACGCATAAATTTGCGCCGTATTGCCTCCTACAGGCGTCTCAACACCGAATATCTCATAGGAAAGAAAATCCTCATAAGTCATATTAAAATCATTTACATCAATCCAACCTCCACCAGGTGGGATGGGGCTGGTGGCATTTACTTTGTCGAGCAATGCACTTTCCAAGTCAAACAGACGCACACCTGTCTCATCTATAAACTGCAATTGCTCTACACCGGATATAAAATTCCACTCGGTAAAGCCGTTATCGCCATGGCTATTGTCATTGAAAGATAAATCTAAATCTACAGATCCACTATCATTATTTATCAGTAATAAAGAAGTAAGTAAATGTGATTCAGTATAGTCGTAAACTAAAATCTCCACATCTTGAGGCGAAATTCCCTTACCAAGCGATAAGGTGTTTAAGCCATTACCTTTATTAAAACCGGTATCTATCAAGTCATTGCCATCGCCAAGATTATATAAAATGACATCGTCACCAGATCCGGTTTCCAGCATGTCATTATCGACCCCACCTGCAACCACATCATCCCCAGAACCACCTATGATGTGATCATTACCGCCCAGCCCATTGGCAATATCACTCCCGAGACCCAGCGTTATTACATCGCCCGCCTCTGTACCATAAACGGTATCCTCATATCCCGATCTCTCAAGCTCGCCAGTCAACGCGTAGTTTAGAGCGGCAATACCTCCTACTGGTTCTGTAATATCAGTAATCTCATGTTCAAGAAAATCCGTATAGTCCATATACCAACCTGTCGACGGTCCTGATACTGCCTCATGTAGTATCCCGGTGATGTCAAACAAGCGCACATCCGTCTCATCAATAAACTGTAAGCGCAGTTTATAATTATCGGGAATAGGCTCACTACTCCCGTATTCCCCTATATTACCAATATATATACCACCACTATTTGGAAGCCTGATCGAGGCATACATTAAATTTGTAGTAGTATTGCGACTGAGCCTAATATCAATATCTTCGAGTGTGATATCCTTGCCAAAGGATATTGTTTCCACGCCTGTATCTTCACCCTGACCCCATATGGAAATAGGAGTGCCGAATGAGTTACCGGTATCTCCAATAGTGAACCACCCATCCCCTGCGTTGTAACAATAGACATCATCGCCATTACCACCAACCAAAAGGCTGTTGCTCTCCGGCCCGTAACCACCTGCCATCACATCATTTCCATCACCAGCAAAAATATAATAAATATGATTGCCGTCCCCCTGTGCATTAACAATATCATCCCCCGGGCCCAGCGTTATTAATTGCTCCTCCCCTGCGGCATAAATAACGCCCTCTAACTCACTGCCGCTGGTGGATGTGCCTCCTACACCACCGGTATCAACAGCAAGCAACGTCTCAATATGAGAAACATCCCACACGGTTCCATCTGAAAAATTGAACACCTCGATTTTTGAAGATTCAGCAGCATACCAATTACTAATCGTCAATCGACCAGCATCGTCGTTCATTTTAAGAATGACATTATCACCCTGACGATCCACAGTGACGTCATTTGCAGAAATGCCTGCACCAAAAACGACTGTATCCATATCTGAATTGGCGCTATCTGAAGCCTCTGAGATATAGTCGAAACCATCGCCCAAATTATAGTTATAGGTATCGTTACCTTCACCGCCCATCAGCATGTCGTTGCCAGTGCCACCGCTTAAAGCATCATTACCTTGCTTGCCTTCAAGCCGGTCTGTTCCAGACATTCCAACAAGCGTGTCATTCTCGATATCACCATATAGCCGATCATCCCCAAGACTCCCCACCAGGGTGGTGTTACCAGCATCACTGGTTAAAACTAGGTCGTTATATACATCAAGCATTCCTTGTGAAACGACCTGATCTACCAGATCAAATGAACTATTGTCACTGAATTCCAGCATCTCAATTTGATTATGTCCCGAAACACTGAACCAATCACTAATACTTATTTGATCCTGTCCGCCAGCAAGACTTATCAATAGATCATCATTAACTCGTGTATAACTCAAATCAGTAACGGAAATCCCATCACCAAACTGAATCACATCATTATTGGCACCGTTGTTATAGTCAGTAATAGTGTCCTGACCATCGCCAAGATTAAATAGATAGATATCATCGCCTATACCACCATCCAACTGATCGTTACCCAAGCCACCTACAATCACATCATTACCAGCGTTAGCAAAAAGATAATCAGCTTGGCCACCGCCTTGAACGACATCTGCATCATCACTAGCTAGCAAAGTCAGAGAAGGTGCATACTCAAGAAGTTGCGACAGGCTCAGTGTTTCATTCGAAAATGCAAACTGGGTATTAGCGCCAAGAAAGCCCTCTTTAATAAAAACAGCATCGCCATTGCTATAAACGACGCCAAGTGCTTGCTCGCCATCTACTTCACTTTGAATAACACTAATTTCTCCAGAAGAAACGCCATCAAACTGTAATGTCCCACTTGTATCAGCCAAGACTATTACATCAAGACCATCCCCCTTTCTAAAAACAGCGGTATCATCCACGTCTAGTTTTAGAGTGTCTGTACCCTTACCACCGATTAAGGTATCAATGCCATCACCACCAACAAGAGTATCGCGTCCTGCACCACCATCTAGTACATCATCACCAGACCCGCCGCTCAGATAATCATCATTTTCTCCACCATCTAGATAGTCATCCCCTTCATCACCTTGAAGAGTATCTAAACCATTTTCACCATATAAAACATCATTCCCACCTTGGCCGCCTAACAGGTCGTTTCCATCACCACCTGACAAAATATCATTGCCGTGCAACGAAACATCAGAACGAGTATCATCGCCCTGCAACTGATCATCACCTGATCCACCAACTAATGTGTCGTTACCAACACCACCAATAAGTAGATCAACACCAGTACCACCATCTAGATGATCATCACCCTCGCGACCTTGCAGCGAATCGTTACCATCTTCACCATATAAATAATCATTGCCAGGTGATTGAGGATAACTATCGTATAGAGTATAAAACGACCCATCGCCAATAAGCCGGTCGTCATTGTCGCCGCCATAAAGGTAGTCATTACCATGCGCCCCTTCCAACAAATCATCACCGGCCCCGCCAATCAGTGTGTCACTACCCACCTCCGGTATATCACTGGAAATAGCATCACCAATTAGATGGTCAGACCCTTCACCGCCATCCAGAAAGTCATCACCTGCACCACCTTGCAACACGTCATTGCCAAGCTCACCAAAAATGGTATCGCTGCCTAAGTGACCAAAAGCCACATCATCACCACCACCTGCAAAAATAATGTCCGCTTCATCATCACCCGAATCAACAGTTGCCCCAACGCCATGTATAGTCACATCTCTTATTACAGGATAATAAGTGTCATATGTAATGCTTACAGACCAATCATGAGAGATGTCATAATCGGTTCTACCTCCACCAATTATGTCGGTACCATCCCCGCCATAAATAACATCAGAGCCACCATTACCATTGATAACATTAAGGCCATCGCCGCCATAAATTGTGTCATTCCCAGCTCCACCAGCCAAATAGTCATCACCTATCCCACCGTCTAACGTATCAGAGCCATCACCTGATTTTAATAAATCATTGCCAGCACCACCATTCAGAAGATCATTACCTTCATAGCCAAACAATTCATCATCACCGCCCAGTCCTTCAATTTTGTCTGCCAATGCAGTACCAATTAATGCATTGTGATCAGTATCATCATCACCATCTTTATCATTGAAGCTTGTGCCCGTAATCAAATTAAAGGCTGGTGGCGGAACAGGAACCTCCCCCAAGACAATATCTAAATCGCCACTTACAAAATCATTAACCTTGAGCGTGCCTGCAGCACCGTGAATAACAAGCGTATTAGGGCCACCTTGGATCTGGCTTTCACCAAATATATAAGTAACCGAACCATCATCACTTTTATAAGTATTACCTGAAACCAGACTGCCACCTGATAACACAACACCGTTGTAATTAATTTCACCATCGCTATCGATGATGGTGTCGCTGCCGTCACCACTGTTATAGATATAAGTATCGAGCCCCTGTCCACCCTCTAGGGTGTCAGTTCCAGCACCACCAACCAAGATATCGTCACCCTGACCACCATAAAGATGATCGGCATCATCACCGCCATTTAAAGTGTCATTACCATGACCACCATGAAGCTCATCTTTACCGGCATCACCGCTTATAATATCGACACCTTGGTTGCCTTCGATGTAGTCGTCACCGGTACCACCACTAATGGTGTCGTTGCCTGCACCACCATAGAGGCGGTCATTTAGATTGCCTCCCTCAAAAGAGTTGTTGTTTCCATCCCCGAATATATAGTTTATTGTTTCGGTGCGAACTGATGGATCATTAACTAGTGGCTCTGGAGAAAATACTCCACTGAAATCTGTAGTTAATACCTGTGAGCCAGATACATAATCATAGAAATACTCAGATTTTCCTGCTTCCATAGGAATATATAATGCATTAATAACATTACCTTCCATCATCCTCTCAAGCATGTGTGCACGATCATCTAAATAATCATCTGTATAATTACTGCTATCCAATGCAACCTGGTCATAAAGACCAGCAGCAGTAATGGCAAAAGTATTAAGGTGGTCAAGAGCATAACGATAAGCAAAACCATTTGCCGTATTTTCCGAAGCAGATTCGCTCAGGCTATCCACTGTAGAAACACTCGCAAACCCCGCTACATTTAGAAATAAGGAACTATCAGTAATACTCTGGATCTTGGCATAAAACGCAGACTTATCTCCAACTGCAACACCACCACCAACACCAAATAGCTCCCCGAGACTATTCAGAATATTTGTCAATCCTTGTTCTAGCATATTGGATGATGCAGCAATATGATCTTTTATTTCTGTGAGTTTGATATTTTGATCAAGGGTAGAAAAAAGACTGACAATTGCAAAAGGATCTGTTTGAGTATTATCGAGAAACTGTTTGACAAAAGACGCTCCAACATCAACTAAAGCATCTGGATTCACGATACGTTCAATCCATGACTCCATCTTGGTTGCCATTTCATCAGGCGCAATTACGCTCCAATATTCCATCAAAAAGTAGGTACTAGAAGAAAGTCTTAGTTCCTCTGCAGTATTACCAGCGCTATTAAGGATACTTTCCCAATAGTTTTGCGCACCAACAGCTCCAAATAACTCAAACGGAGTATTCAGTGTCCAAGCATCTTCTCCAAGTCCAGAGCTAATAAATACATCATCATGAAACTGCTCTGCCTCGATTGCAGTTATCTCTCGAGTAACCTGCCCTCCGCTACTTAAAGCTATGCCTTGAAGTGTATCTAGATAGCCTTGAGCCATATCTAGTCTAATTTGATCAACATCACCCTGCGTTAATGTTACTCCTTGCTGTAAAGCCGTATGCTCCATGAATTCGAGAGCAGCCTGACCAGAGGTTGTACTACCATCCAGAACACCCTGAGCAAGTATTGAATAACGATCACCAAAACCAGCTAGATAGTTATACATTGCTCCAGGACCGGCCGTATCGAATAACGTTTGAGCGTAATTAAGACTATCTAGCGTTATAGGAGTTTGAAGAGTAGCCATTGATGTTTCTCCATGATGTTTATTATTTTTGAAATAATTGTTATTTACTCAGAACTGATTCGTCTTGAATATCTACCTGAAACCGAATAAATAGCTCTTGTGAGCGAGCTTTAATTTCTTTCCACTTAATCAGCATCTCTCTTGGGTACTGAATATTCATATACGAATTCCACTCGGGAAAAATGGTACGGTGATAACACTTGTGTTTGTCGTTTGAGTTGCGTAGCTCTCCACTCGTACATTTAATAAAGTCAGTAACAACCGAATTAACATTCCCCTTCCAATAAAGGACCTTATTCCAGCCTTCATAATATATTGTTCCAGGGCTTACTGGCTCTGCCCACTGAAGCCCAGTAGCATCATCGACGCCGCGCAACTCATAAGATGCAGAAACCAGTTCTGTTTTACCAAAAAGTTCTTTCGTATCTACTGGTGGCAAGCGTCTTCTTTGCAAACTCTCCGAAAGTTTCTTTATATCCCCTCTCAACATCCTTGCTAATCCATTGCCTTGAACCTGGGGAGGCTTTGGGTCTGTAGCGTAGGCATCATTTATATCAATTGTTATCCAATTATTACTATCTAAACTCGAACCAATACTACGGGGGCTCATATCTGGCCAACGAACTTGTACTGCAAAAGCACCAACTCCATCATTAAAAGAGCGCTCTGACAATGGTTTATCTCCAGGTTTATGTGCCTCCCAAACACTTTTATCGTTGTACTCAAATGCGTGACGCAAATAATTATTAGGTACGGCCACAGGGATTCCATTTATATTTCCCTTGCTGATTGAAACATTAAGATGTTCTTTTCTTGTTTTCTGCGACACTTCGTCTGTTGGTGCATCGCTACTTTCAATTAGACCGTTAACGAATGGATTCTCAAGAAATATCAATAGCAGCAATAATGCCAGGGTTACTAGCACGGCCATCACAAGTGGTTTTTTCAGACACTTAGTCCACATAATTTTATTGTGCGTCATATTAATCCTTTAAATAAATAGCCAGGTAGGGTGGGCACCGCCCACCAATTCAAACATATTCACCAAATCCTCCAATATCGGCAGAATCACCACCGTCCCAGTCCCCCGTATATACACCTGCACGCACATAACGATGAAATGTTGAATAGGGCCATTCATTTACCCTATCCACCAACCCATGTTTGACGGGATTGAAATGGATATAATCCATGTGTGTTTGGTAATCAGTTTCATCCCTTATGTGATGTTCCCAAAATCGCCGTTGCCATATCGTTGCCTCCCGATGACGCTTTTTTGATTTGTTCATCCATTCATCCCGTTGAAACAGGTGCTTCGTTTTCTTGGTAAATCCAGCCTTAATCAGGCCCCATCTCTTTGAAAAATCATTGTCACCTGTAGGTAGCCGCCATATGCAATGGAGATGATTTGGTAGCAGTACCTATGCGTCAATATTGAATGGATATTCGCTGCGCACCTGTTCAATTACATTTCTTAAAGCAGCCCGGCTTTCGGGCATAGTTAATATTTCTCGCCTGCGATACGTCACCACTGTGAAAAAATAGGTTCCACCTGATGCCAAAGCTCTACGATAATTTGACATGGTTGGCTAATTTATCCGCGTGGGCGGTGCCCACCCTACCTGGCTTATCGTTGAAGGTGCACGGTTCAGTGAAGCTGCAATTGCCCGGAGAGACTGTCCTGTGGCAATACCGCGAGAGATTTCTTCACGGTCTGCTAAAGACAGGCATCGTGAAGAGCGTTGACGTGGAGCAGGTCTAAAATACCACCCGATTCAGCGATGATGCGTTCAATGGATGAGTGGTATCGATCAAACAGCCTGGCTATAGTGCCTAGTGTCTCGCCTTTTTTCCAGCGATCCCACATCATGGCTTTTTGTTCGTCTGTGTAACGAAGTCTTTTTCGGTATTTCATTTTCAACATCCTCCTCTCTATCATTAGAGATTAGGTGTTGCATCGACCGGTTGAAACCGCACAACATACCTGTCGTTGGCAATCGCTAGGATGAACAGCAACTATGGGCACGGTCCCAACTTTTTAAGTCAACCAGTGCGGATAAAGTACCTATTACGAAGTAATATACCTAGAATCACCAAGACAAACCAAGACAGACTTCCACCACCGCCACCGCTTTTTATTTGCTCATCTACTTGATTAACTGCTTGGCCGTCTACTTGCTCATCATTATTAACAGTTTGGTCAATAGCCAGATCAACACTCGTAAACTTGGCGGTATCTAACTCCATATCTCCAAGGTTAATTTGTCCTACACCTTTCAGATAAACAATTTCTTCAGTATAGAAATCCCCAGTACCAGTATCTAAACTGCTATAAATCAAAGTAATAGAAGGGTAGACTTGACCTTGCCACTCGTATTCACCTACTGCAACCAGTTGGTATGACTGTAGGTATGTAACCGAGACGATAGTACTACCAGCTTCGACATAAGAAATATCCCCCTCTACAGCGACTTCTTCACCCAAAGCCAACTCTGCGGGAAACAACATCCAATTGTTATAGGCAAAAAATGCGTTGAAATTGGCATCATCGACATATTCGTACTTCGTTAAAAAAACACCATTGGCATGCCTTTCATAATTAGAAACCCAGCCATTGTCATTTTCTTCAACTAGGTAGACACCATCCTGGTCAGAACGCTGAATTATTATTTGATGGTAAAAAGACTCACCTAAAAAGTTGTACTCAATTTCACCTAATGGATGATATGCAAGAAGAGAAATACGCTGGTGCTCATCTGCCACATCGGGCGAGGTACCTGAATCAATTTCAAATCGATTAGCCGCACCATCATTGTCATAGTCAGCAAGCGCATCACTAGCATTATACTCATCTAAAAAGCCAAATTGTTGCTCTATGCCATTCTCAATTCCATCGCCATCAAGATCATCATCACAAACATCACCAACACCATCAAAGTCAATATCAGATTGGTCGGAATTAGGAACACTTGGGCAGTTGTCTACTGCATCTGGCACATTGTCACTATCATTATCAAGGCCATCGTTTACATCCGTTGTGGCTATGACGATGCTGCTCCAAAGTGAACTATAGTCAGGAGAGCTTGCACGAACGCGAAATTCATAAGTCGAGCCTTCTTGTAGGTTTGTGGTGGTCCAGCTGGTCACGTTGGCAACAGTGGTTTGTATATCAGTCCAAGTGCTGGAACCCAACATTCTTTGCTGGACGACGAACGCCATTTCCAGCGATTTATCAGTCCAGCTGAGATCGATTGAATCGTAGGTTGGATTGCTTGCAGTGATAAAGGGAGCAGGAAGAGAGACCGGTGTGGTGAAAGGGTAAAATTTAAGGTCACCTCCAACTTCGGTAATCAGCTTGTTACTTGTCGAGTTATACCCGCTTACCTTGGTACTGGTAGGCATTGCTAAAGCTTGGCGCCTAAGATTGACGTCGTAAATTGCTGTCTCGCCGAAAGCGTAACGACCATCGGTAGAGGTTGAGTAAACAGTTTCTCCTATACCCCATTCTGTATTTAGGTTTTGATCCAGCGCGACACCGGCCCAGAATATTCGAGAACCGTCTTCAGAGACGACAACGGTCCTTGACCCATAGTAGCTGGATATTTCTGGGGGACGGATATCTGCAAGTTGGGTGAATGTATCTCCGCTCGTGTCGTATTTGATGATGGAGGCCCCCGAAGAATTGTTTTCCCCGTGATAGTAGTAACGGCCTGCCGGACCAAACGCCCCGCCACCTTCACGAACGAAAGCTTGATGAAGAGTGGTTTCAGTGTTGGTATTAAAAATACTGATATCAATCCACTGGTCTTTTTCCTCAACCACCAGGCGTTCCGAAGCACCGGCAGCTACCCGGTATACATCGCCATCCCAGCAACATGATCCTCCTTCAGTCGAACTAAACGCAATACCATTTGTATGCTCAAAGGTGCTTTTATCGATCGCTAGGAGGTTACCGCTTTTCCAGTTGGTTACGTATATGAGGTTGTCGGCATGGTGAATGGTAAAATCAGTAACTGATGACCCTACCGGAATTACACGTTGGATCTTCTCAGCAGCCGAGTCGATCTCAAGTAAGTAGGCTCGTGAAATTACGCTACTGCTATCTTCGCTGATTGCATAGACAGTAGATGAATTCCGATCACTATGAATATGTGTAACATGAAGCGGGTCGACCCCCAGTTGAACGGAAATTTGCAGTTGGCCCGCTTCGCTAGTCAAAGTTATGGACGAATTGTGGAACCCCGTCGAAAGCATGGTTGCATCAAGATGCACGCTGAGGGTTGACGGGGTTGAACCCGCGATTTCAGTGAATGTTATCCAGGAATCAGCAGCGGAGGCAGTCCAAGAAACTCCTGGCGCTTCGGAAACGAGTTGAATGTCAACTCGATAGTCAGTGTGCCCGGCAATGGTCTGCGCCTTGATTTCAGTGACATCAAGCGCAATATCCGAAACCGTAAACGTGTAGACTGCACCGGTTTCAGGACCTATTGACGTAACAGGGTCTATCCGCCAGAAGTAGTCCGTCCCGTTGACTAATGTTTGCGCCAAAGCCAAGTCTGTGCCGGTAACACGGCCACGGTAAAAGGGAGATGTATGGTCTGCGGCAGCAATAGAGCCGTAATCAGTGCCCAAATAAAGGTCATATTGATCAACCCCGGACAGAGGCGTCCAAGTCAATGTGTCTGGCGAATTTACCACTGCACCGTCTTCTGGATACAGTGATCGTCCCAGCAGCTCAAGACCAATTTCATCTACCAAGTTAACAACATTGAGTGTGCGGTCGGAGGAATTAAAATACACGAAGCGGGTAAAATCTGATGTGAATGCTTGAGCCTTAGAGTAAACGGAATGTGAACTACTAACACTGCCGCCGGGAATCGTATATAACTCGATGCCAGTATCGTAGTCGTAGAGTTTGTCTCCGGTTGCTACGACACTTCCATTCGGATTCATCGACCAAATCGCCGATGGAAATACACGATCAAGCCTACCCGTGTCTGCCGGGTCAGTGGCAATCGTTTTCATGACGGCGATTTGATCATCATTACGCATCAGTACGGGGGCTTCGAAAGGATATCGACTGAAACTCGAAAGAGTTCTCTCTGTGAGAAAATTAACGGTGCCATCGCCATTGATAGTGAAATGCCCAATCATGGAACGATGTATACCGGCACTCCAACCGTACTGTGGCATCGCAACCATTCTTGTTTTATCGCTGGTAACAGCAAAGTCCATAAAGCCCATGTCATGGGAAGGCGATGTGCCATCAAATTCAATAGATTGTAAAATCATACCGGTACTTCTTTTTAGCACATGCAGGACTGGCCCCCAGGAACCATCAACATAATAAATAATATCGTCTGGTCCTAAGTCTATGTTTGCGGTTGTATCGGAGGTACTACTCGCAACACCATAAACAGGGAGATTGATGGTCTCTTTGAGAGAAAAAGTCTCCAGATCAATAACATCAATACTTTCCCCAACACTATTGATAACAAGCAGCTCAGTGCTGTCATCGTTGATGACGAAATCGGTCGGACTTTCTCCTACAGTTAGACATGAGATGGGGAAGTCTTCTTGAACAGGGTCAAAGGCAATAACGCTACCATTGTAAATACCGTTTCGTTGTATTCCGTAGGTCTTAGAGCGGAGAGGATCATCGAGCAAGCGATAAACGTCTAAGGGGGAGGTGTTTGCATGGATGAATAGATCGGTAACTTTTTTTCCGTCATCGACTGATATGGTTGCGGTGTATGAAGCAATTAAATCCTCAGTTGCAAAGGTGATTTCAATACGGTCTAACGCACTGTTTACAGATGGAATTGCCCAATCCGAATCAGAGCTGACCGTGACTAGTGATTCGTCAAAAGACTCTTCGGCGGGGTTATAGGGAATACTAATAGGGACGTGGTTACATGTTGGAGCAAGGGCGATTTCGACCTGGTTCTGATTGAAGGTGACACCAGCAAAGGAAGGCGCACTCATAACAAAGAACGCCCAAAAAGATAAAAGTGAAAAAGGATACAGTTTGCTTCTCATTTCATAACTTCTCACGAAATATAGTAAATTCCGGCAGGGTGGCATCGGAGTCTTCCTAACTTTCCACCTCATAGCCGATGCTGGCCACCTTGTCGTGCGTAACGGCCGGATAAAAAGTCGCTAAAGACGTCAGCAAGAGAGGCGCCGAACTCATGCTGTAGCTGATTGGGTTCACCGGGCAAGCCATAGAAATGCGCAAGAAGCAGCAGGCAATCTATTCCTGTATCAATTTCTTTTGACGAGTTTACAGAATGAGGCACAACTCAATTCCTCTGACCGCAGTGTTTTTTATTTTTTATGCGGTGAGCGAACTGACCACATGACCCTAACGTAAGAGAATAACTTAAATATATTGAATATTCAACATCCCTAATATATCCCGCTGCATAACTCAGACTTTAGAATCAGTATTATTCATTTGCAATACACGCCACAAGCACTTCTAAGCACTTCCGTGAGTAAAAGACTTTTATTTAACTGTTTTCACAAAACCATAAACAACACCCTTTTAACGAAACAAAAAAACCGCCTTGATTAACTTAAGGTGGTCTTTCATTAACAATCAAACGAACGGTTTAGAGAATGGAAATTGTATAGTCTGAGTATGCAGCTAGAGCCATAAAAAATACGGCTCTAGCTGCATAAGTATTTTCTTCCTAAAATCCTATCAAAAACCAATTAATTATGATAATTAAAAAGCGGTAATATACAGCGTGAGCCGCATAATACCCCGCAGCTAATATTACCGCTCCAGCCGTATAACACTACTGCATAACCAACTACTTATGGTTTGTGGGATGGAATTGAAAAATATTTATTGACCATTTTCATTAAACAGCTGACTACAGATCATTAAATTTAACCAAATGACTGCTTTGACGATTGGCCTGTCTTTTTCTTGCATTTGGGGAAAGGTCTGCTTAGGACATTACGGAAATTCAATCGGACAGTGTCTATATGATCAAGTCTGAGCTAGTACATCAGCAGTAAGGCGCACCGTTTAGCTGACAACCCAAACCACCGGCTTTTAACCGGTGGTTGGTCTACCTATACGCCTTCATTATCCACCAAGCCTCTTCCCGGCCCGGGGATAGTCACGCACCGTTGCGCTCAGGGCCGCGCCAACCAAAACCCAAATTCGCCACTGCCCGAAGCGCTGCTCAAGGCCCAAAGATAATAACCTGATCTACCACTGTAACGAATGTGCTCCGAAGAAGATCCACCCGCAGAAACGGCGACGGCCCTCCAATTGCCTCTACTCCAACGATAGAGGGTGAGATTGAAGTTGGTAGCCGCCGCCCCCTCCAACCAGGCCTCATGGATGCCACTGCGATTACTATAATAATAACTGCCGTTGGGTTGATAGACGGTCTGCCCCGCCGACAGGTTGCCACTATAGCTTTCGCAATTGCTGCATGGCTCACTCACCGGCTCGATCACGCTGATGACCGCGCTGCGCGTGTCAACAGCACCAAGATCATCAGTGACGGTGAGCGAGACAGTGTAGTTGCCGCCCGCCGTGTAGTCGTGACTAGGGTGTTGCAGTGTGGAGCTGCCGCCATCGCCGAAGATCCATTGCCAAGCGACAATCGAACCATCTGCGTCATTGGAGTTATCGTTGAACTGCACCTGCAGATTGCTGATCGCCGTATTGAATCCCGCCACCGGTGCTTGATTGGCAGTCGTACTCGTGTAGCTAGCGGTCAACCCAAGGCCTGAATAATCAGCCGCGGCATGCAGCAGCACGTAATAAACGCCTTCCGCAGGTGCGGTGAAGACGCAGGACTCAGCATTAAGAGACCCCACTGAGCGACAATCATAATTGCTGAATTGCGGTGCACTGCCGAAACGCACATAAAGATCCGCATCGCCAGTACCACCACCGCTACTAATCCTCAAGTCACTTGCGCCACCCGGCACGGCGATCGTGTAAAGGCGCTCGCCGCCGGCACTATCGACGATGTTTGCTACGGTTTCACCGTTGTTGAGCGCCACGGTTTCGCGGCTGTCGGCAGCGGTGAACTGCGATTGCAACAGTAAATTGGGCGAACCGCTTCCCACTGAGCTAAGTCGC
>CALZHD010000043.1 GCA_945787155.1 uncultured Gammaproteobacteria bacterium
AATCAGGTTATATAGCTTGTGGGTATCCACCGATTGCGTTGGGGTATCATCCGTAGCATCTTCACCAGTACCAACTGAAGTTTCCTTTTTGGAAGATGTTTTATTGTGCGTTGACTTAGCTGATCTTGCGGATTTTTTAATATGGTACTGTAGCTCCGGTAAAATATTATTGTTGATCAGGAGTGTATTGACACTGTCATAAAGTTCCCCCAGGCCATTTTTAAGGACATCACTGAAAATCTTGCAACAGAGCTGATAAGCGAACTTGTTGATATGGATAGATCTAATCGAATCCTGAAATGCATAAGAAAAAGCCTCAGGACCGATTGGATTATTCTGTTTTCCAATATCGGTGTTGTATAACAGTGACAGGCGCTGTTCGATACCTGCAAGCTCATCGAAATATATTGATTCTGATTTACGGGTAATATCAGATCTTGCAATCCAGTCATCAATGGCATCATCTTCTACCAAAGAGAGCGCGCTGAGAGAGAGTTCTTTTTCATCCAGGCGTAATTCTTCGCTGATCGATTCAGGCTTGGTTTGTAAAATGGAAACTATCTTTGTTATAAAGTCGTTTTTAAATGTATCGCGCTTGTTGCCGAATATTGTTAGTGCTTCGAAGTAACCGTTTTGTTCGTTAACGTTTTGTGTTTTATCCGCCAATTCGAGTAGAACATTGCCCTGCTTCATCAGGTATGTATCGATAAGCGGAGATATATGTTTAATCGTTTGCTCACGTATCGTGTCAAGAAGCTGAACCGAATTAAATGAGTTAGTCGTAAATGGCGGAGGCCCTTTTTTAATTGCTTTATTTGCCTGATATTTTTTGGTGTATTTGAGTACATGCTGTAAATCAACGGAATCAGGTCTTACAAAAGCCACACCGAGGCTATTAGGGTCTGATCGGGCTACGCGTGCGCGGAAGTGAATCTTCTGTACCGGTGTTCCATCCAAATCAAAAAATATATCGATAATGTCTCCAACATTGGGAATCACGCGTTCCGATAGTTCTTGCTTGTCGCTTGATCCATACGTCAGGAACATGCCGCCAAGGCAAAAATCTCGTATCTCAATAACGGCGCAATATTCATCTTGCGTACAAAATTTACCTTTAATATTAATCGGATAGCGCGAATAGGCACGCTTGTGTTCATGGCTGGGAGAAGCGGAAGTTGAAGAAGTTTTAGCAGTCATTTTTCAAAACGTGTATTGAATAAGCCTTTTATGATCAATATGGATCGCGCGATGGTGTGCGTTATCGCGTGAACGTCTCATTTTATTTATCGGCGTGCGCAAGAAAATCCCGACTTATATATTGGATTGTTGATCAATCAAATTAGAGGCGTTAACGACTTACCACAAGCAATTGATTATTAGTGATTTTTTGGTTTTATTCGCTGGGAAATTTGATAGAAAGTGCTTAAACTGTGTGTTGGAATTAAGGATGGGTATGGTGATTCTCACAGCGCTTCGATGCTGGAGCGCGGAAGGACTCACCTTTTTCATTGGCTGCAACGACTGAATAAACATGAAAATCACCGTGGCGGGGTCTTAGGTTGTCCTTAAGGCTTGTGCTTATGACTAGCCAACCGAGGTGGAAAGTTGAAAAATAGGTAGGATCAGCGAGCTGACGATCAGACCAACCACCAGACCCATGATCAGTAACATGATCGGTTCGGCGATCTTCGAGAAAGCATCGAGCTGTCGTTCCAATTCTTGTTCATAGTGTTCTGCGATGCGTGACATCACCTTGGGCAGATTGCCGGTTTCCTCGCCAGTGCTGATCATCTGCTTGATCAGTTGCGGCACTATGTCCGAATCACGAAAGCCGCTAGCAATTCCAGCACCATCGGTGACGTTAGTCTGGACGATATCGAGCAGTTTCTGGAAACGCCGGTTGGGTACGATTTCTTTGCATGAGGCCAGTGCTGAGACTATGTTGACACCATTGCCTAAGGAGAGACCGAGGATATGGAAAGTTTGGGAAAAATAGATGCCGGTGAAAATGCCTCTGGCGATCGGCAGGCGCAACTTCAACTGGTCAAGTATCGTTTTTCCCGCTCCGCGATTAATCCAGTACCACCCCGCCACCCCGATGGTGGCCAGACCCAATATAAGTACGGGCCAGTAATTGATCAGAATATTACTGACGGTCATCAGGATCTTGGTGGTAATGGGTAGTTCGTCCTGGATAGCGATGAACATGTCGCTGAACTTTGGAAACACCACCACCAGTACAAAGATGACGACTGAGATAGAGAACAGCACCAGAAATACGGGATAGGTGAGGGCTGATTTGACCGTGGTCCTGAGTTTTTCGCGCCTTTCTTCCATCTCCAACAGCTGCTGCATAACCTGCTCCATAAAGCCGCCTTGTTCACCGGCGGCAATAAGATTGACGAATGTTGTGGAAAACATTTCAGGGTGTCTCGATAATGCCTGAGAAAAACTGATACCATCGCCGATATCATTCACCATAGCGTCGATGATGGCCTTCATGGCCGGGTTTTGACTATGTTGGCTCAGTGTCCCAAGTGAGGCCTGCAGGCTATTGCCGGTTTCAAGTAGTAGCGAGAGCTGCTCGATGAAGGAGATCCGATCCCTGGCTGTGGGCCTGCTTTGGGTCAAGATAAAACGGAGCGACTCACGCCCGGGTGTCGTCGCCTGCGAGGTGGGTTTATTTGTGATTTCGATTGCCATATCGCTGATGTGTTAATTATTGATAACGCGTGTAATTTCTTCGATGGTGGTATCGCCATCATGCACATGCACCAGGCCATCATCGTAGAGGGTCTTGATGTCGCGCCTGGCAATAAATTCAGAGAGCACATCACGGCTGGGATTGGCCATGATCAATTTCTGTAATTCCTGGTCTACCTCAAGGAGTTCATGGATACTGGCACGGCCCTTGTAACCGGAGTCATAACACTCGGGACAGCCCCGTCCGCGGGCCAGGCGTATCTGCTTGCCAGTTTCCCAGCCATAGCGTTCAACCATTTCCGGCGGGGCTATGAAGGTATTATTACAGGCGGGGCAGATAGTGCGAATCAGGCGTTGGGCCAGCACACCGACCAGGGCCGATGACAATAAATAGGGCTCGATACCCATGTCAATCATCCGGGTTATGGCACCAGCACTGTCGTTGGTATGCAGGGTCGACAACACCAGGTGGCCGGTTAGAGCAGCCTGGACGGCGATCTCGGCGGTCT
The DNA here is from genome assembly GCA_945787155.1 of uncultured Gammaproteobacteria bacterium. Classification (GTDB taxonomy): domain Bacteria; phylum Pseudomonadota; class Gammaproteobacteria; order SZUA-140; family SZUA-140; genus SZUA-76. The sequence goes on from CALZHD010000043.1 coordinate 3,213, forward strand.
CCTGTTCGCGGATCTCGCCGACCATGACGATGTCGGGGTCTTGTCGCAAGACGTGTTTGAGAATCTTGGCAAAGGTCAGGCCAACGCTGGCTTTGATCTCATTTTGATTGATGATCTCCATCTGGTATTCGACCGGATCCTCGATGGTAACGATGTTCTTTTCTATGCTGTTGATGTAATTGAGCGCGGCATAGAGGCTGGTGGTTTTACCGCTGCCAGTGGGGCCTGTTACCAGGATCAGGCCGTGAGTGCGCTTAAGCATTTTCAGATACAGGGCGAGGTTGGCGACACTCATGCCGAGTTTGTTGACATCAAGAATGGTCTGATTTTTGTCTAGTACCCGTAGCACAATTTTTTCACCGTGCAGGCCGGGTAGTGAGCTGAAGCGTAGATCGACCTCGCGGCCATGGGTATAGACCTGGATACGGCCGTCCTGTGGCAGGCGGCGTTCGGAGATATCCAGGTTGGCCATGACCTTGAGGCGGGATATGACCGCTGGGTGAAGCACTGGCTTGACAGTCATCACCTCGTATAACAGGCCATCGATGCGAAACCGAATCAGGGTCTTGCTGCGGCCGGGTTCAATATGGATGTCGCTGGCCTTGTCATTAATGGCGCGTTGAATAATCGAGTTGACCATGTTGATGATGGGGCTGCCGGCGGCCAGCTCGTCGATGGTAATCTGGTCACTGGTGAGACTGGAATCGACCACCTCGAAGTCATCTTTAACATCAAAGATCAGGTCTGAAGTTAGAGGGTTGTCCGAGGCGACTTCATTGAGTGATTTAATGATGTGCTCTTGCAGTGCCAGCACTGGTGAGACACGCGAGCCGGTGTGTTCCTCAATTTCGTTGAGTGCGTGTAATGCCTGAGGGTCCGAGGTGGCGACCAGCAGCTTGTCCTTGATCTTGAAGATGGGGACCGAACCAAGGCGGGTAGCGACCTCCTTGTCTAAAGTCTTAACGACATCGGGATCATACAAGCCCGCGCGTAGATTGACATAGGGCATTGCAAGTTGTTCGGCCAGCGCCAGCATCATGTCGCGTTCAGATACAATGCCTTTTTCGACTAAGATCTGCCCGAGGCGATTCCCTGATTTGAGCTGCAGCGAGATAACCTCATCGAGTTTTTTCTGCGAGACCATATTATTTTCGACCAGGATGTCGCCCAATTTCTGTCGGGGACTATTACGGTCTGGTTTTTTGAATTTTTCGTTGTTGTCCGATGCAATATCGATGATGGAAATGACCTCATTGATACCGGTGATATAAAATATCTCGCGCGCCAGGTTGTTGACCTGTGCTAGCTTGAGCCAACCCCCCAGACGCACCAGTTGGGTATGCATATCCAGTAGTGTCTCCAGCGCCTCGCTGTTGACATATTCAACCGAGCACAGATTGATAACCACCTGAACCTCACCTTTGATGATGCAGAGATCTACGGCATCCCTGAGTTCACCAATAGCCTCGGAAGAGGCCAACGAGGCTTTTGGTGCCAGATAGGTCATGACACCGATGTGTGTCGATATCACCTCGGTGGTGGGTACTTCATCTTGTGCACGTATTGCGTCCATAGAAAATGACAAGCCTTTAATCTGACGGCGCATTGGCCTTGTGTTGGCCCAAGTTATTGGTAAGCATTCCCAAGCATTCCTCAATGGGAATCGGTTTACCTATGTGGTAGCCCTGGCCATAATTTATACCGATGCTGCGCAGATGATCCATGACCGCCTCGTCCTCGACAAATTCAGCGATGGTCTTGAGATTCATGACCTGACCAATCCTGTGGATAGCCCGTACCATTTCATCGTTGACGCGGTCTTCGACGATGTTCATGACGAAACTGCCATCGATCTTGAGGTAATCCACTGGCAGCTGTTTGAGATAGCTGAATGAACTCAGACCGGTGCCAAAGTCATCGAGTGAAAACTTGCAGCCGATCTTTTTGATCTGCTCGATAAAGTGTTTGGCCTCGTTGAGACAACCTAAGGTTGCAGTCTCAGTGACCTCGAAACAGAATGCATTCGCGGGCACACTGGAGTGGCTCAACTGCTGCAGAATGAAATCGAGAAAGCCGTTCTTTCTGATCGACTGCCCCGAGAGGTTGATGGCTATGCTGCCATGTTTGCCACCGATCAATGGCGAATAGGCTTCGAGTGTTGAGATGGCTGTCTTGATGACGTACGCATCCAAGTCCGGCATCACCTTGTAGGTTTCAGCCGCGTGCATAAATGCGCCGGGCGACAGAATGGATCCGTCTTCATCGCGCATCCGTAGCAGGATCTCAAAGTGAAAGGCCTCAGGGTTGCCATTCAACACCTGAATGGGTTGGGCGAACAGCAAAAACTTTTGTTCGCGCAGGGCTTCCTGGACGCGGTTGACCCAGTGCATGTCGTTTTTGCGCTCCAGCACCTGGAGATTACTGTCGTTATCGATCACCGTCGCGTTACGCCCCTGTTCCTTGGCGGTATCACAAGATACCTCTGCTGCGGTGATAGCACTTGTGACACTGACGGTCTGTTCATTAAGCTCACAGACGCCGATACTGATGGTGACGTCGAACTTGTGTTGCTTCCAGGAAAAATCTTCGTTACTGATCGCCAGGCGAATCTCGTTGGCTATCTTCGCGGCTGCTTCTTTACCGCAGTTCTCGATCAAAACGCCAAAGATATCGCCGCCAATGCGGGCAATCATTTTGACCTCCTTGAGGTGGCTTTTGATGATCGCTGCGACCTGCTTGATGACTGCATCACCGGCATGGAGGCTAGCAACATCGTTTACGATCTGGGTTTTGTCAATATTGATATAGAGGATAGACGAGACATTTTGGGTTTGCTTTGAGAGTAACAGCGCTGACTCAGTAGAGCATTCGAAGGCCTCGCGGCTCATCAAGCCAGTGAGTGTGTCAAAGTTGGCGTTGAGTATCTTAGTGACCTTACGCGCCATGGTCAGCAACAGATTTTTGTCACTATTACTGTAATCGACATCAGCTTCAGGTTTGTAGCAGGCGAGAATACCGCGCGCCGCGCCACCCTTGGTCAGGATCGGGATCGAAATAAATTTCCCCGAGACCACTTGATCCAGACCCTCACTGGCGTAGTCCTCAAGGCTGTTGAGGATGACCGGCTCGGGTGAATTACCGGATTGTTTAATACGCTGATCACTGATGTACTCCAATACGGCATCGATATCGTCAATGGTGCTCGGTTCTTGTGGATAATGAATGTTGACATTACACTGGGGCACGATGAGTGCGGACAAGGGCACGCCCAGGTATTCGCTGCAATTTTCGATCAGGCGATCGAGGGCGGCGTCTGCCTCAGCGTGATTTTGGATGTCATCATCCGTCGCATAGATCAGGTTCAGTTCGTCATAACGCTCACCGAGTTCATTGGTTACACCGCTAAGTTCATTGTTTAGCTGGTATTCGGACTGAATGATATTTCTTAGCGCGATAATAGAAGGAGCGATCCGCGCTAATTCTGCATGCTCATCGTTGACATTCTGCGCTGTGAAGAACACTGCGAGCGTTGCGATTACTTCATCGTGGAGGTCTTGAACTTCGATCAAATAGCAGTTTATTTTGTCGTCAAGCTCGACCCATATGAGATCGTGATCGTGGTCTTTTTTAGTGCCGTTGTTAAGGATGTTGGCGGGGTGTGGGTAGTTGTTTTGCATCAAACAGCCATCGGAATACCAATTCACAATATTTATATCGTCATAGCCAACGATGCAAATATGTTTGCTGAAATAACCGGCGAGCAGTTTGTAATACTGATCGTAGCTTAATACTTCTGTACGTTTGTGCATACGACTCACTTACGCCTTTAGGGTTATGGTTTTAAAATATGTATTAATCATTGCGACCAGTTCTCTGGCACTGACAGGCTTTTCCAGAAAGCTTAGATTGGGTATCTCACTTGACCACTGACGATGGGCGCGTTCTGTTCTCGAGGTCATGACGATGATTGGATAGTCGCGATCAGGGGTTTCCGCATGGATCTTTTTACACATCTCTTCACCACTCATGCGTGGCATCTGGATGTCACTGATGAGGACATCTGGCGGATCCTGACTAAGCATGTTGAAGCCCTTTTCACCATTGGCTGCCGAGTCAACCTGGTAGCCGGCGCGTTCCAATGATAGTTTTAATATTCGAATGATGTGTGCTTCATCATCGACTATTAATATACGTTTCACAGTTAGCCCACCCGCTCTAGTTTGATCTTGGATTTCTTCAGTTCGATAATAAATTCGGTCCCCTCACCAACGACACTATTGAGGATGATGTTGCCATTGTGTAATTGAATGATGTCTCTGGCGAGTGCCAGCCCCAGGCCCTGGCCGCCGCGCTCGCTGGCTTCTTCATCATCGGAGCGAAAGAACTTCTCGAAGACCCTGGCCTGATCGTCCTTGCTAATACCGATGCCACTGTCTCTGACGTTGATCGTGACACCATCGTGATTTTCCTCGGCCGTCAGTGTTACCTCGCCATGGTTGCGGTTATATTTGATGGCGTTGGTAATAAGATTGTTCACTGCCACTCGCATCAGATCCTTGTCCAGATCAATGGGGCTCAGATTCTCGGGTACATTAAGATTGAACTTAATGTGTTTTTCTTTGGCGCTTCTGGAAACGCTACTAAATGCATCTTGCAGCAGATCATGTAGCCGCACCCGTTTTCGTTCGAGGCTCATGACGCCCATCTCCATTTGGGTAATGCTCAATAGATTATTGATGAGCATGGTCATGCGTTCCACTTCGTCGGCCATGATGTTGACAGCCTCGACGCGAAACGTTTTGTCCTGGCCATCGATTCCCTGTAAGGACTCGGTATAAAGCCTCATGACCGAGAGCGGGGTCTTGAGTTCGTGGGAGACATGGGCAATGAAGTCATCACGACTGTGGCGCTCCAGGTGCTCCTGAGTGATATCACGCAGTGAAACCAGGGTGCCTTTGATACTCTGATCCTCTTTGCTGGAAAATAGTGGATAGGCCGTCAGTTTGATCTTTTTTGCTGGATCATGGCGCGGTGAATAGATCACGCTGCTGGCGGTGAATGCGGCGCCGGAGCGGCCGACACACTGATGCAGAAAGGTGACGATTTTCGGATCCTGGCACCAGGTCTTGGTCTCCTGGGCCTTGATGGTGTCGTCATCTGTGCCTAAATAGGCGCTGGCCTTTCTGTTGGCATAGGTAATCTTGCCAGCCTCATCCAGGATCAATAAACCGTCGGGGACGGCCTGAAGTGCATTCTCGATCCGAACGCGCTGATAAGACAGTAGCTTGTTTGAAGTGCTGTGGTGTTTTAATTGCGACTCCAGCCCATTAATCTGGTGCTGGCTATGTTCGACGAGCGAGCCAATTTTCTGCATGAATTCCGAAAGTTCGCCCGAAGCATTCAATTCGATGCGGTTAAGATGGCCACTACTGAGATAGTTTTCGATTTCCGTATTGACCTTGGCCAACGGGCGGATCTCTCTACGGATCAGAAAATAAAACAGTGGCGTCAACAGAAAAATCGGTAGTGACAAGGTGGCGAAAAAGGTCAACTGTTCGTTGTCCAATCCCAGGCCCGGCTGAAAATATCCCAGATGAATGGTGGCCCGGGTGTCGTTAGTGGTGGCCAGCGGCGCGTAATATTCAATGATCTGCTGCTCCTGATCGGTGAGGGTCACCATGCGTTCGCCCTGGCTCGCCTGTGTCCCGTTGGCGGCACTGATGCTGGGAATAATCAGATCAGGCGTCGCATTTTGGGCCAGAATCTCGCCGCTGTCATTGATCACCACTGCATAGGCGAACGTAGCGCGATCCTGGCTCAGGCGAATAATCTCCAGTACCCGCTCCAGGTTGCCAGACTGCATCATGTAATCGGTGGGCATTTCCGACAAGATGCGTGTGATAGAGACGCCCTGGGAGCGAATCTGATTTTTGTTGACCTCTTTTTGCTGTTTGAACAGTAGCCCAATGATGACGATGATCACGGATAAGGAGGCGATAATCATCGCCAGGCCCAGTTTTTCGGATATCCAGGGGGTCTTTTTTTGCCGTCCGATAGCCATTGATAATACGCTGTGCCTTATTTCGGTTATTTTTGTACCTATCCTATCGGTGAATGCTGCGGTTAACTTGAGTGGCACCATCTAATGTGAAGAAAATTGAAAAATGGGGTTAAAAGAAATCTTTAAGGTGCCGTTATCATTGAGACTAAAGTCTTCTTGTTCAAAATATACACGGAGTGATGTGCATGAGACCCACCAAACAACGACTGTCGCTATTGCAAAAAGGTTTTACGTTGGTAGAACTTTTGATTGTGGTGATTATCCTGGCGATACTGGCGGCCATTGTTGTGCCGCAGTTTGCCTCAACGACTACGGATGCCAGATCTGCATCACTGGATACAACGCTGAGTAATATGCGTGCGGCGATTGATCTGTATTATCAGCAACACGGTGTTTATCCTGGCAATTCCAACGCCACTGGCGCGACCTGTCCTAATAGCGGCACGGCCGGTACCGGCGATACCACCACAGACCTATTACGTGCCACGGCCTTCATTTCCCAGATGACGATGTATACCAATGCGGCGGGACAGGCTTGTAGCACCACCGATGCTACTTTTAGCTTCGGTCCCTACCTGAAGAAGGCGGCCTTGCCTGACAATCCGCTTGGCGTTGGCAACACTCTGGTGGTCACTAGCACGGGTAACCTGACCATGACGGGTGCAGCGAACCCAGGTGCGGGCTGGAAGTATGATGCCATCACTGGCAAGTTTATCGCCGATGATACTGACGAACTCACCCGTTAGGTAATAATCATTGGACTAAACAGGCGGAAGCAGTCGATGGGCGTCTATAAGCCGCAAGGATTTACGCTGATCGAACTGCTCACTGCCATCTTTATCCTGGGTCTGCTCGCTGCGGCAGTGGTGCCCTTTTTTGCATCTAACGATGAGTAAAGACTCGAAACCGCTACTACGGAATTAAAGAATGCGCTGCGTTATGCCCGCAGCCAGGTGATTAAGAAGCGTTAACCTACGGCATGCGTATTCAGACCGATAACAAACAGTTGCAGCTCTTTCGTCAACAGCGGTTACTTGTGAGACACCAAAAAACGGTTGCTATAAGGCAAGTAACGGCCACAAGCCTCCATTCAGGAGCTATCCAACAGGGGGCCTTTTTGCCCGCTAGTAGTTGGTGGCGTGACGAATTCCGCAATAGTTTCTTTGTTAAAGATCCATCCTATCCAGTCGACATACATTTACATAACCCTCCAATATCACCGCTAGAGCCAATATGTTTCTCACTCGATATGGGATTAAGCAAAAACAGCCTGATCGATGCCGAAATGCTTGCAGGACCGTCGGTGTTCATGTGCCGGTCGAGATGGGGTTTACATTGGTTGAGCTGATGGTTGTGGTCTTTATATTGTCGGTAATCGCGCTAATCATCACTCCAAGCTTACGCCCGGCGGATCCCCACAAAATCGAACTCGTAGCTGGTGAGGTTGCTGCCGCGTATCGTCATGCTAGACGAGAGGCCCTGCGCACATCGTACCCCCATGGTGTGCACACGGAGCCTACTCTTAAGCGTTCCCGTGTTATGCGAGATATCACAGGGACGATACCGCCTGTGCCGTCATACGACGTGTATCAACCGGTGGCCAAACAACTCTACAAGGTAGATCTGGAAACACAAATGCCCGGTGGGGATCTCACCATGACGCTGGCAAATACATGGTCAGGTACGTGCAACCAGCCAGAGCTGCTCTTTTTTGACTTCGCCGGCAGGCCCCGCTGTGGTGACCCCTGGGGTGTGTTGCTCGAATCCGAATCACTCACATTGACCTGGTCTGGGCATACCCGTGTGGTGGCCATCGATGGCGAAACCGGGCGAGTAACGATTCAATGAAACACTCTGCTGGCTTTTCTTATGTTGAGGTCTTGATCGCCTCTGTGATTGTGGTTGTCGCGATCATTCCAGGTGTTGATGCCTTAAGGAGTGGACTGCAATCGACGCAGGCCCACGTTGTACTCGCACAAGATCACTTCCACATTGCTTCGCGGCTGGAAGATATTTTAGCGTTTCCCTTTAGCGCTCTAGATGCCGAAGCGTTGGCCGTTGGCAACCCTGCAGTGCCCATAACGTTTTCAGATGCACCCGGCACAGCGCGACGGCGACTCATCTATCTGGCCCGCTACGATGGTGACAATGCAGATAGTGATGGTGATCGATTTACCGGTGGTGACGACGGCCTGCTCTGGATTCGGATAGAAGTGGAAAATTCGAGCTCAGCCATCGAAAGCCTAACCAGTCGATAGGCCTGTGCATCCCCAAACGCGAATGCAACAGAGATGTCAGTTCCCGCGTTCTATTCGCGGCTTTACGCTTGTCGAGACCGTTATGGCCACGGCCATCGCAATCCTACTATTAGGGTCATTAGCCAGCGTATTGATGAACACCTTGAATGCCAATGATGATGCGCGCGAGCGTAATATAATTGCCCATGATGCGCGCTTTGCAATGCAGCGTATCCTACAGAGCGTGCGGGATAGCCAATTATTACTCGTACCCTTGGTCGAAGACCCTTCAACGCTTTACACCGAATCGCTGATCGAACCCGGTTTATTGGCTGTCACCTTAAATCCTCTACTCGATCGTGATCTCAACGGTATCGCCGACGCAGACAATGATGGCGATGGTTTGGTCGATGAGGATTTACCACGCGATACAAGTAACGATGGTAAACCCGGCCTGATTGGGATAGATGATGACAACAGTTCGATTACGGACGTTTCTTTAGCGGGTAATCATGACGATGACGAGTCTGGAGTTCTCGGTGATGAAGACCCCATCAACGGCCTGGATGACGATGGGGATGGGACAGTTGATGAGGACCCACCCGGTGACATGAACGGCGATGGCGCCCCTGGCGTCATGCTCGTGGACGATGACGGGGATGGATTGATTGATGAAGGCAACATCGACGATGACGATGAAGATGGCTTCAGTGATGAAGATTGGCTTGATGCCGTCGTGTACTTCTTGTCTGGCACAGACCTTATTGAGCGTTATCCAAATCTCAATCCCATCAGTGGGACTGATTTCACGGAACGAATCATTGCCAACAATGTGTCGACTTTTCGTGTCGAACGACTACCGCGAGGCAATAATCGGCTCGATCTGGTGGAAATTACGCTTGAGTTAACCACCTCCAAGGCCGCGATCTCAGTGGCACAACGTGTGCGCGTGGGCGGCCCGCCGTGACCCGATCGCAATACCACACCATGCGTCGCCACGGGGGGCACATCTTGATCCCAGTCGTGTTGATGCTGTCCGTCATTGCTTCTGTTGCCTATCTCATAAACCTCGAAGGTAGCATCAGCGCCAATGCTGTAGGTCGCGAACTTGAGAGCACACATGCACGCTTCGTTGCCGAAGCCGGGTATAGTGACGCTAAATGGCAGCTCTTACAGAATACCAGTTGTACCGGCTATATGAGCTTACCAGTGACTGCATTTGGTCAACACAGTTATCGCGTCGACATTGCCCCGACCAGTGGGTCACCGGTTCTACTTTCGTCGTCCGGGCTTACAAACACAGGAGCGGGCCACATTTTCGGCAGGGCTGTGCGGATGTATCAAGCGCCAACCACGGCGGTTCTACAACCAGGACTTGATGGTAGTGACACTTTTATTCAAGGTGAATCTGGAAAACGTAATCTCAACGAAGGCAACTTGGACGAGCTATGGACCAGCTCGGAGATCGGTAAGGAGTATCGAACCCTTATAAAGTTCGATCTGTCGCTGATTCCACCAGGCGCGTCAGTACATTTGGCGACGCTTGAACTAGAACTTCAGAGCCTGGGTTCAGTTGACACAGTGACCGCACATCGCGTGCTTTCTGATTGGAGCGAAACAGAGGCTACCTGGAACTCGCGGTCCGCTTCGGATACCTGGACAACGCCTGGCGGTGACTATGAGGCACAGGTAATCGATTCCTTTACGACCGACAGTATTGGTGTCAAGGCGCTGGATATCACATCTGCGGTAAGCGCATGGACAGCCTCATTAAATCCTAACTATGGCTTGCTTTTGCAGTCACAGCCTGCTTCAGGGGGGAGCCTGAATAAGTACCACAGTAGCGATAAACCGGACGAGTTTCATCCAAAGCTGACCGTTACCTATGCCTGCGAGTGTGGCGTGAGCTGCGTTCCGCCAGCGCCCTGAGCACAATGCGCCTCGCCACTAAAAGTGCCACGTCGTTCGGTGGTTTGAGTTTTTCTTCCACAGACCTTGTTGGCTTCGATTCATCTATCAATACTGCATCTATCTGCCGATTGTTTCGTACAACCTTGTTCTCTTCGTTCTCTCGTTGCACTCAACACTGCTACCTCAATGGCTCTACGCCCACTAAAGCCGCTGCTGCATTTCTCCGCCATTTGCTATCGCTCATCACTACGAAAGGGCAGACGGCGTGGCCTATCGGCGACTAGTATTGACACGTCATTCTTGATCATCGTCAAAATTCAGTAATCCATCTTTAAAGCATATTTCACCCCGCGTATCGAGACAGCTACGCAAATTAAGCATAGCTGGTAAGAGCGCGGAGTGATTGGTGTGTCCGTTCAATGTAAATCCCTGGCGCGCAGCGTCAGTGCCGCATTGTTCTATATATAGTTATCGGGCTGCTTTCAAAAATATTGAGTGCGATGCTGAGGTATTAGGGAGGCTAGCGTGATTTAGGCGACGGCCGTCGCGTCAGTTAAGTTTCTCAATATTGCTACGTCAATATCCAGCAGAAAGGAAAATGGATGGTGCCTCGACTTATTTTATGTTTTTCAGTTTGTTGACGATATAGCCTTTGAAATGCATGGAGTAGAACGGTGAATCTAGATGCTTAGTGTAAGGGAATTTATTGACGATTCTGTCGAGTTAAACTCGCTGCCGGATGTCTATATAAGGCTCAACACAGTGTTAGCGGATCCTAACTCTGCCGCCGTCGATATGGCCGATGTGATTCAATACGATTCAGCGCTATCGGCGCGGGTGTTGAGAATTGTCAACAGCGCCTTTTTCGGCTTACCCTCCAAAATTGAGGCGATCCAAAATGCTGTCACTATGCTGGGTACACTCAAGATCCATGACATTGCGCTGGCGACCTCAGTCATCGAGGCCTTTAACGGCATGCCCAAAGAGCTGATTGATATGCATAGCTTTTGGCGTAACAGTATTCATTGTGGTGTCACCTCACGGTTGTTGGCAAATAAGTGCAATATCCTCGATAGCGAAAAACTCTTTGTTGCCGGCATGCTTAGTGATATTGGTCACTTGATGATGTATCAAAAGATACCGGAGCAGTGTGCTTACCTGCTGGCCAAAGTTAACAGCGAAAACCTCGTGTTGTTCAAGCAAGAACGTAGTTTGTTGGGTTTTGATTATGCCGAGTTGGGTGGCGAATTGTTGCGGCGCTGGAATCTTCCCGAAAGCCTACAGCTGATCACTCAGTACCACGTTGAACCGACAGCGGGTGAGAGTTTTAAGCTTGAAACGGCGATTGTGCATATCGCACACATAATCAATCAATTTGAGATCAATGACGATAATGCGGAGGAGGTGTTCGCCAGGATTGATCCGTCGGCCTTTCATTTAAGCGGATTGAGCAAGGAGCTGTTGAAGGAGGTCAGGGACGAGTCCGAGCAGATATTGGCGGATACCGAGGAGCTGTTTATTCCAGGAGGTTGTGGGAAAGCCTGATTTATGAGCGATGATGTATGAATGTATTCAACAGCTTAACTAACCGATTTTCAAAAAACGGGTTAAATCCCATGATTGGCCCCATCGGCCTTGAATTCGCGCGCGAAGCAATACATATGGTCCAGTTGCATAAAGATGCAGATGGACGTATTCGACTCAAGGCCAGGGCCTCTGAGAACTATACCTTTCCGTTTGACGAGTTGATCAAATCACCTGGCGAGACGAAAAAGCTTGTCGCCAGGATGCTGAAAAAAGATCATTTTTATGGCAGGAAGGTGGTATCGAGTTTGCCTCCCGGATATGTCAGATTGTTGCCGATCACTTATCAAAAACGTAAGGATAAGGAGGATCAGGAAGAGTTTGTGACTGCCCTCGCGAGCCGTCTTGGTGACAAGCTTGATGAATACGTGATTGACTTTTTGCCGGTGAGACGCAGTGAAGAAAATGAGAGTGGCCTGGCGATAGCTGCCATCGCCAAACAGAATGATGTGACTGATTACCTGGATAATTTGCGTCATTGTAAACTTGATGTCTCTGCACTGGATATTAATCCTGTTGCGATCAAGCGTTTAGTGTGTGCGATGTCAACGCCGGGATCGATGGAAAATGTACTGGTTATCAATTTCGGTAGCGTGAAGAGTTATTTTGCAATGCTTTCCGGTCGGCGCATGATATTCGATCATGAAGTGGATTTTGGTGAGAACCGATTACTGGAAAAAATCGCCTCAGAACTCGAAATTTCGGTTGTAGAGGCTAGTGATCTTGTGCGCGAATATTGCTTCAAGTCAGCGCTTCTTCAGGACGGTGATGAGACTGGCTTCAGCGGTGAGGATATTTTCCACACCATTGTTGAAATCATCAAACCCCTGTTTATTGAGCTGGCTGAAGAAATTACCCGTGCCTTGATTTATATAGCCTCGGAAACACGGGGCGAATCACCCGATAAAATTTTCCTGGTGGGTAGCATTGCCCGCTGGAATGGGGTTGATAGCATTATTAACTCGTTGGTTGAAATCAACGTGCGTTCCATTCCGGATCCGCTACAGTCTTTTCCATCCAGCAGTCGAAATAGCCTGATATATGATAATGAAGTCTTACCCGAGATTGCAGTCGCAACAGGCTTTGCCTTGAGAGGCTTGTATAGCGATGAGTGAAGTCGATCTAATCCCCAGTAGCTATCGTCGCTTACTGTCTCATATCCGCTTACTGAAGAACCTTGCTGTTACTGTCGTGGGGATAATGATAATTGCCGGAATGATGTTCATCTACCTCAATCACGAGATCACGCGTCTGCATATGGAGGTGGCTGAGTTCCAGGAAAAAAAGAATGTTTCTGTGCGCCAGAATGAGCAACTTGTGCGTCTCCAGGAGGCCAAGATGAAATATGGAAAACAACTTGAATTGCTTAATAAATTGCGTCGTGGTGCAACGGTAGGACTGATGTTTCAGGTAATTGACAATGCACTGGCGGAAGAGAACCTGTGGTTTTTGAAGTTGCGAATGACACGCGCAGATGTACTGGTTGCTCAGGGTGTCAAACCACAGCCAACTTCGAACACAGGGGTAAGTGTTCCGCTGACTGAAAAAGAGAAAGGCATCGAGATGGTAATCAAGGGTCAGGCTCAGGATTACGAGACACTTTCGCGCTTCGTTAGTAATCTACTTGACCAGCGAGAAATCAAGGGGGTACGCATCCTGAACTCTTCCCTCAGGCGTTATACAACGTCATCAGTCGTTGATTTCGATCTGTCTGTAGATGTTCGACAGGAGGGTGCATGAAGGCCATTGATTACCTCGGCATGATGGAGACCCGGATGCTGAAGATTATCAGTGCCGGAATAATTCTGTTGCTGCTCGCGTTGATTTTTTCCTCCGTGATGATGCCTAAGATTAAGGAATATAAGGCTGTCGAAAAATCCAGAGCTGTACTAGAAGATATATCCACCAATCAGGTCAATCTAAATGATGAAATCAGCCTGCAGAAGCAGTCCGTAGAACAACTGGTGAAAAGTATTCATGGTGAAATGATGAGCATTCCTGATCAGTACATCGAATCGTTTGTCATCAGCATGTTGCAAAAAATATCTTTGGCGAATCACGTCAATATTGGCAGCATACAGCCTGTTCCCTGGCGTACTCTGAAGTCATATCGAGAGCTACTATTTAATGTTGAGTTCACTGGTGATTACATTGATCTCTATCATCTAATAAACGACATGTCTGAAGAAATGGGTTTTATTGTGGTCAATAAGATGGAGATGCATTCCCAGCAGACAGGTTCAAAGGTGCTAGTGATGAAGATGACAATTGCTTCATATAGGATCCAGGAATAGTGATGAAGTTGCCCAGGCTGTTGTATCTAATTATGAGTATTGCCTTTGCAGGGTTGTTATTCTCAACACATGCTTATTCTGAATTGCAGCGTAATCCGTTTGAAAATAAGTCTGAAGCATTAAATAAAAATCTAGCGGAAGTGAAGAAAGCTGTGCGTAAAAGATTCCCGCCACGTATTACGTCGGTCATTGTGGCGGGCAGCGACTCATTGATCAAGTCAGGTGACAGGTATTACAGGGTTGGTGAAATAGTAGATGACTATATTCTGACCGAAGTATACGAAAATGGCGCGCTCTTTGTAATGGATGGAAAAACCATTAATGTGAAGATTATCGACAATGAAATTCAGTGAGCGGATGATAGAAATGAATAGATTAAGCATAATGATTCTGATGATTATGTTGCTGATAAATATCAATGGTGATGCTGCCTTTGCAGCAGGCGACAATAGTAAATTCCAGGTGTCGGAAATTATTGACCTCAGAGACGGAGAAAAAGTGCAGGCGATTACGCTCAATATTAATGATATGGAGCTTAACGAGGTGATGGAGATGTTATCGTCAGTTGTTCGGTCCAATATCCTCCTCGGTAAAAATGTATCGGGAAAAGTAAATGTTAATCTATACAATGTATCGCCTGATGATGCCATCCATTCTATTGCCAGTATCTCAGGATATTCTGTGGAGCGCAGAAATGGCACCTACTTTATTGCATCACAGGAAGAGCTGGATAAAAACAGTTATGCTGTGAAGACGCAAACCGCTGTCTTTGAGATTGAATATTCAGACCCCACCATGGTAGAGACCGCAGTTAAGAAATACCTGTCAGCGCATGGCATGGTAACTGTTCTGAAGAAGCGCCGATTACTGGTGGTAGAGGATATTCCTGCCGTTGTGCATCGTATTGCCGCCATGCTTAGCGAGATTGATGCAAAACCGGTACAGGTCATGATTGAGGCTAAGATTCTAGAAGTGACATTGGACAATAATGAGACGTATGGTATCAACTGGAGGAGTATTGCCCATCCCAGTGACGGTTCTGGTAGTCTTGGATTAGGAACCGTCAATAACAGTAATCCATCGGGTTTTTTTGTCAATTTTGTTAATAACAACGTCGATCTCTTTCTTGAAGTGCTAGAGTCGCAGGGGCGTGTGAGAACCTTATCAACACCTAAGTTGTTAACCATAGAGAATCAGGATGCCTCTGTGGTCATCGGGGATCGCATCGGCTACAAAACCACCACCACCATCAATGCCGTGACTACTGAGAGTATCGAGTTTCTTGAATCGGGGGTCATCCTCAAGGTTCGCAGTACAGTGGATGATAATAACCAGATTCTTCTCAACATACACCCAGAGGTCAGCACAGGCACGATCTCTGATGGAATTCCATCACAGAAAACTACCGAGGTTACAACGCAATTGATTGTACCTGATGGCGCCTCAATATTTATCGGCGGTTTGATGAGAAATTCACAATCGGAACGTGAGGCCGGTGTACCCTATCTGCGTCGAATCCCTGGACTGAAGTGGCTATTTGCATCCAGGGAAAAGATCAATATTAATACCGAGACATTAGTGTTGATTACACCGAAAATTATCGACCTGAATAATACATCTGCACTTGAACATTACGGTGACAGGGTTAAGGATCAAGAGCTTAAACTGGATCAATCATTTCTGGATATAGATTTTGAGATGGAAGAGTAGACTATTATTCATGATGGCCGCAGCCTTCGAATTAATCAGTATCTGAGCTTATCAGCGTTTGTCTCTAATGATTATGACGTTAATCCCCTTCTCGATCGCTTGTGTGGCTACATGCATGAGTGCCATCTGATAACAGAAGACCCACCGCTCAATGGCGGGTCTGGTGTCATATTCTATTTATTGGTGCTATCTTTATGGTCAATATCACTAATGAGGAACAGGATCATTGTCTGACCAGTGATGTGGTGTTCCTGAGTGATGATCCTCCATAATTTCTTCGCCAGCATGGCTGTGTAAACTGACCAT
>CALZHD010000044.1 GCA_945787155.1 uncultured Gammaproteobacteria bacterium
CAGACCGAGGCGCAACGTCTCGGCGCGCTGATCACGTTGGCGGCACAGGAGTCTGTGTTGCATTCCACTGAGCATGCGCTTGAGTTTGGTCTCGATAGTTATAAATTTCTCATCCTGAATGAAGGCGGCCAGTGGCAACAGCCCGAAGATGACGCCATGCTGCGTGAGCGTGAACTCCCCGAAGGAATTTCGCTGGAACTCTATCTTGAAGGGCATGAGTTTGATTTCGAAGATGAATCGACTGAAGATGAAGAGGGCGAAGCGCAAGCGGTGGGGCCGCGCGCCTTTATGCTATCGAGTGGCGAGATGAGCCCGTTCGAAGTAGAACTGTGGCATGAAGATGGCGAGGCCCGTTTTGTGGTGAAGGCAGGCATCACCGGCAAGGTTGAGATTGAGCAGCAGTGATGATCAGTCGACAGCCTCATAAATTACGATTGGCCCGCGCGCGCGGCTTCACCCTGCTGGAGGTGATGGTGGCGCTGGCGGTGATTGCGATCGGCCTCGGCGCGGTGATCACCGAGGCGAGCCGCAATATCAGCAACGCCTCACTGCTACAGGATAAAACCCTTGGCCACTGGGTCGCCTCCAACAAGATTGTTGAGATGCAGGTGAAAAACGAGTGGCCGAGTGCCGGTGAGCAGAAAGATGATGTTGAGATGGTGGGGCGTGACTGGTATTTGACCGTGATCACTATCGAAACCCCCGTGGATCGCATTCGGCGCATTGATGTTGAGGTGCGCACAGACTCGGGCAGTGAAAGGCCAATCGCCACCGTGATCGCTTATCTGGGGCAGCCGTGATGCGAACGCGTTTTCATTCCGCTGGTTTCACCCTGATTGAACTGCTGGTCGCGATGTCGATCTTCGCGGTGGTGGCAGTGATGGCGTACGGTGGGCTGGATGTGGTGTTGAAGGCGCGCAAACAGGGCGATGAGCACTCGGTAAAACTGGCGGCGTTGCAGACTGCATTTGCGATCATTGAGCGTGATATTGAACAGGCGGTCAGCCGTATAAACCGTGATAACTTTGGTGACCCACAACCCGCGATGAACGGAAATGATGACACAGTGGAATTTACCCGCAACGGCCGCCGCAATCCCGGTAATTTCAGTCGCAGCCATCTGCAACGCATCGCCTACGGCATCGAAGATGAAGAGCTGATGCGCGCCAGTTGGCAGGTGCTCGATCTTGCACAGGATAGTGAACCAGCCATCGGACCGCTGTTTGCCGGGGTTAAAACGGTCGAGTTTAGATACCTCGATGATGGGTTGGAGTGGCAGAGCGGATGGCCGCCGGTAAGCAATCTGTCGCAGCAAAGCGCCCCTTTGCGGGGGCTGCCAAAGGCGATTGAATTGACCCTCGATACCGAGGAGTGGGGCGAGATCAAGCGCCTGTTTCGTGTGGCGGGTGGGCCATGATGATCGCACCGGCTCGACAACGCGGCGCCGCGCTGATCACGGCCATTTTGATCACCGCGATTGCGACCATCGCAGCGGTGGCGATGGCATCGCGCCAGCACCTCGATATCCGCCGTACCACTAATGTGATCGAGTCATCGCAGGCCTATCTATTTGCACTTGGTGCTGAGGAGTGGGGCAAGCAGGAACTGGTGGATGACCGGCAGGGGAATCAGGTAGATCATCTGGAGGAAGATTGGGCGAAACCGAGAGGGCCGATTCCGGTTGAAGGTGGTTTTATAGAGGGAAACATTAAAGACCTGCAAGGGCGTTTTAATCTGAATAATTTGGTGATAAACCCGCCGCCAAACCCACAAGGAGGCCAGCAGGCAGCCCAGCAGGTGAGTCAGCTGGATATGGATCGCCTGCAGCGTCTGCTGAGAGCCCTTGGTCGCGATGAAGAGCTACGTTTTGCAATTCTCGACTGGATTGATGACGATGCCACCCCCAGCATTCCCGGTGGTGCAGAAGACCTTGAATACCTAAGGCGTGATCTACCTTATCGTACCCCCAATGCGAAGATGACCAGTGTTAGTGAGCTGTTATTGATTGACGGGGTTACCCGGGCTGACTATGAAGCGTTAAAGGATTATGTGACAGTATTGCCTGAATATACCAATATCAATGTTAATACCGCCAGTGCTGAAGTATTAGCGGCATTATCGGATGACTGGCAGTCAGGCGATGTTGATCAATTGATTGATGAGCGTACACCCGATGGTTTTCAGACGGTGGCTGCTTTTCTGGCGCAACCCGTTGTGGCTGGGAATATCAATACTAACGAAGGCCTCAGTGTCGAGACAAATTACTTTATAATAGAGGCCTACGCCGAATTTGGGCGCGGCAGGACAAAACTGTATAGTCTGATGGTGAGAGACAATAATGCAAATGTGGAAGTAGCGATGCGCGCACAAGGTGACTATTAATGCAGCCAAAATTTTATATTCGGCTGGCGAGTGATAGTGGTGCTGCGGTACGTACGTTGCGTGTCGTTGAAGCGGGTGCTCAGGGGGTGTCGAGCGAGATGCCGCTCACCGAGTTGGCCGCCGCAGCGAATGGCTGTCGTGTCATTGTCATCGTCCCCGCCACTGATCTATTGCTGATGTCGGCCACGGTGCCGAGCCGCAATCGTCAGCGTATCCTCAGTGCAGTGCCCTATCTCCTCGAAGATCAGCTGGCGAGCGATGTCGAGCAGCTCCATTTTGTGGTCGATGCCCCAGATGCCGCCGGGCAGGTGGCAACATTAGTGGTTGAGCATCAAAAGATGCAGCAGTGGCTTGAGCTATTAAGGGCGCACGATGTTGAACCCCATATGATCGTGGCCGATCTCTGCTGCCTGCCGGTCGCTGACACGCCGGAGTGGTCGCTACTGCTGGAAGGCGAGACTGCGCTGGTCAGCACCGGTCGCAACCAGGGCTTTGCGGTCGATGTAGATAATCTGGTGGTGATGTTACGTAGTGCGTTGCAGGCGCGTGAACAGGGAGCGGGCGCACCTGAGCAGCTGCGCCTGATCAATGCGGGTGCAAGTGATGATCTGGCGCTGGTTGCGCAGTTGAGTGAGTTTGATCTGGTGGTGAGTCGTGATGATGAGGTCGTTGATGCGCTGGCACTGCTGGCACAGGGCCTCGATGAAAAGCAGGCGCTCAATCTATTGCATGGGCCATATAGCCGCCGTGATCAGGTCGGCAAGCTGTTGCGCCCATGGCGCGCCGCGGCGGCGATGCTGGCAGCACTGCTGCTGTTGTCAGGCGGGATGACAGTGGTCGATTATTTTGAGCTCAGTCGACAGCAAGTGGCGCTGAAAAAACATATCGAACAGACCTATCTGGCGGCCTGTCCCGGTGCTAAGCGGATTGTTAACCCTAAGGCACAGATGGAGCAGTGCCTCAAAAAACTAAGAGGCGGTGATAGTGCCGGCGGTGACGGTTTATTAACCATGCTGTCATCGGTGGGTGATGCGCTCAAGGCTGCTAGTGGGCTGCAACTGCAGCGCATGAGTTATCGTAATGGCCAGCTCGATATGGCGCTGGCGATCAGTGATATTCAGGGGCTTGATCAACTGAAGCAGCGCATCATCAAAGATGCGGGTGTTCAGGTCGAGATCCTCTCGGCGACCTCGCGAGACAACCGGATTGAAGCGCGTCTGCAACTGAAAGGTAAAGAGGCATGAAGGGGTGGTTAGCAACACTGAATCCACGTGAGCGCCTGATGGTGATTGGTGGCGCATCGCTGCTGCTGCTGGCGCTGCTGGTGGGGAGCTGGTTGTCATTTGTGAGCGATGTTGAGCGCATGCGCGAAGTGGTGAGCGGGCAACGCGCCGTGAGTCAATGGATGGAGTCCGCCGCGCTGGAGGCGACACAGCTACGCAAAGGTGGCGGTGGTAAGCCTCGTGTGGTGAGTGGTGGCGCATCGTTGTTGTTGTTGGTGGATCAAACCGCGAAGCGCAGTGGTCTCGGCAGCGCGGTGAAGCGGGTCGAACCTGACGGCAGCGACAGGGTGCGAATTCGTCTTGAACGGGTCAATTTTGACATGATGATGCGTTGGCTGGAGGGGTTGCAGAGTAAAAATGCGGTGTCGGTGGACAGTATTACCGTCGATCAACATCAGGACAGCGGCATGGCCAATGTACGCCTCACACTGAAGGGCGCAGGATGAAAAAAAAGCCCTTTCTTTACGGCGCGCTGGCGCTGGTGAGTTATCTCATTTTTGTGGTGGTGCAGACACCCGCTGATCGTCTCTATGGACTGGTGAAAGAGAAGTTGCCGATGGCACTCTATCAGCTTGATGGCACTGTGTGGCAGGGGCGTGCTGCGGTCGCCACGGTAGGCAAACCTTCACAGCGACTTGAATCGCTACAGTGGGATCTTCAGCCCACGGCACTGTTGCTTGCCCGTGCGCAGAGCGCGGTCAATTTTCGTTATGACAATCGTGATTTCTCGGGCACGCTGGGACGTAGCCTCAGCGGCCCCTATCTGCGTGACTTCGAAGGTAGCCTCACTGCAGCGAGGCTTGAGAGATTCTCCCCGCAGCTTGCGTTTGGGCTTAGTGGGTTATTTCAGATCGATCTTGACGAGCTTGCGCTGGCCGGCCAGCAGTTGGCGGGTGTCGAAGGAACTGTCCGCTGGCGCGATGCCGGTCTGGAATTGAACAACACCTCGTTTGGTAATTTTGAACTGGTGCTGACCACCGTTGACGATAAAATCAATGGCGTGGTGCGTGATATCGATGGTCCATTAAAGGTTAACGGCACGTTGTTACTGCAGCCCGCTGGCGACTATATTTTTGCCGCTACCGTGGAGCTGCGAGATCAGCAGCGCAATGATCTGCGTCAGGGGCTGCGCTTTATCGGCACGCCAAATTCAAAAGGGATCTATACCATCAAGCATCAGGGCCAGTTACCGATGAGCGCGTTAGCGGCCTCCGCAGGTTAAAAAGTTTCATGACATCACAGCATAAAAACAGACTGGCACGTGTCGCTGGGGTGATCGAATGCTTTGGCGAGTGGAGCGGTCGCACCATCGCATGGTTGACGCTGGCGCTGGTGCTACTGGTCAGTTACGACGTCACCATGCGTTACCTGTTTCAGGAAGGTTCGGTAGCGCTGCAGGAGCTGGAGTGGCACCTCTTTGCGTTGATCTTTCTACTCGGTGCGGCCTATACGTTGAAGCACGATGAACACGTGCGTGTTGATCTGATCTACCACGCACGCTGGATGAGTGAGCGTCGACGCGCCTGGGTTGATCTATTGGGTACACTTTTTTTCCTGCTGCCGTTTTCTGTGCTAATTATCTATAGCGCATGGCCGTTTGTCGAGAATGCCTATATTTTGAGCGAACAATCGCCTGATCCCGGTGGTCTACCGTATCGTTATCTGATCAAGCTGATGATCCCACTCTGTTTTGTCTTATTAGTGATCCAGGGAATCGCGATCATCATTCGCAGTGCGCAGAAGATTGCTGCACGCGGTGATGAATCGAAAGCGGTGGCCATGGATAGCACTTCGCAGGGGCAAGATACCTGATGGAGATGGAAGTCTGGGCGTTGATTATGTTCGGTGTGGTGATCGCCGCGCTGATGATCGGCTTTCCTGTCGCATTCACCCTCGGTGCGGTGTCGATGGTGTTTGGCGGCATCTTCCTCGGTCTCGATTTCTTCGAGCTGCTGCCGATGCGCATCTGGGGCATCATGACCAACTTCACGCTATTGGCAGTACCACTATTTGTCTTTATGGGGATCATGCTGGAGAAGTCCGGCATCGCCGAAGAGCTACTGGAGACGATGGGGATGTTGTTTGGCCGCATCCGTGGCGGACTGGCGGTATCGATCGTCATCGTCGGCGCACTGCTCGCCGCGACCACCGGTGTGGTGGGTGCCACTGTAGTAACGATGGGGGTGATTGCGCTGCCCGCATTGTTAAAACATGGTTATCGTACGGAACTTGCCACCGGCACCATTGCCGCCTCCGGCACGCTGGGACAGATCATTCCGCCTAGCATTGTATTGATCCTGCTGGCCGATGTGGTGGGTGTGCCGGTCGGCCAGCTCTTTGCCGGGGCAGTGGTGCCAGGCTTTCTGTTGATAGCACTATTTATCGTTTTTATTATGGCGATTGCATGGTTCAAGCCGCAGCATGCGCCCGCGGTCGATGTGAAGAAACTACAGGCCGAGCGTGGTGATAGTAGTTTGTGGATGGCAGTGTTGACGAGTTTGTTGCCGCCATTGGCGCTGGTGGTTGCAGTCCTTGGCTCGATCTTTTTTGGTATCGCCTCACCCACCGAGTCGGCGGCGGTCGGTGCGTTGGGCGCGATGTTGCTGGCACTGTTGCGTCGGCGTCTCAGCTTTCCAAATTTACAGAGTACCATGCAACAGACCACGCGCATGACCAGTATGGTGTTTCTGATTCTGATCGGTGCCACCACTTTTGGGCTGGTCTTCCGCGGCATGGGCGGTGACATGATGGTCGAAGACATCATGATGGAACTGCCCGGCGAGGAGTGGGGCTTTTTGATTGTCAGTATGTTGATCATCTTTCTACTCGGATTCTTTTTAGATTTTATTGAAATCTGTTTTGTGGTGGTGCCGATCATCGCGCCGATTGCGATCATGATGGATATCGACCCGGTCTGGTTTGCGATCCTGATCGCGATGAATCTACAAACCTCGTTCCTCACACCGCCGTTTGGTTTTTCTCTCTTTTATCTCAAGGCCGCAGCGCCACCGACGGTAAAGATTACCCAGATCTATCGCGGTGTGATACCGTTTATCGTGATTCAACTATCAGTACTGGGATTGTTGATCGCTTTTCCTGATGTGGTGACATGGCTGCCGCAGTTAATGGATGAGATGCAGGGGTTCGGTTGATGACAGAATTTTCACCTATTCTTTTTTCGACATTGGTCTGTCCTGAGTGTGGCCACCAGGAACGTCTTGAGATGCCGACAGATGCCTGTCAGTATTACCATCAATGCAGCGGTTGTGGTTTGTTGTTGAAACCGCAGGCGGGAGATTGCTGTGTGTTCTGTTCGTATGGAGATGTACCGTGTCCACCGATTCAGCAAGACAAAAGGTGTTGTGACTAATGGCCACTGAAGAAGAAAAACCAGTCAAGCCGGCCGACCGAATTGTTTTTCTCGCCCTTAAAGGGGCGCTGGTCGCTACCGTTTTTTTATTCACACCACTATTAACGATGGTGCTCAGTACCATTGGCTTAAGTTCACTCGCACCTTTTTTAAATGGTTTGATGTTTCCGCTGTTATTTCTCTGCTTTGGCGCGATGGGCTACGGCATGTGGCAGAAAAAGATGCAGGAAAAGAAAGACTCGGAAGATGAGTGATTATTGTGACCTGCGTTAGCTTTATTTAGTCTCCTGCTCTATCGCTTCGCGCTCTTTAGCTACTTCATCTAGAAGCTCCTCTTCAATTGCCTCTGTTTTTTCAAGCATCTGTGCCTGATCTTTTAGCAAGGGACCGTTACTGGACTGTTCTGTTAAAGATTGTTCTGAGGTGGTGGTGGCTTCATCACTAGTACACCCACCTAACCATAAGAAAGGAATGAGTGCGATAAGTCGATAGTGTTTATTCATAAGAGTATCCCGTTGAATCAGTTTTAGACGTGTGATGCAGAGTATTCACTTGAATGAGTGTAAAAAGTGTGACGTACTGCAAAGAATCGATAATGTAATTAAATTTAATATCCTGTTGGTCGGCTGCTCATTAATGGTTTAATGTGCCCCTGCTATGAATCGCAGCCAGGTTTTCAAAGACCATTTCAATGGGATGTAACTGGCGCAGGCGCTATTGGTTACATCGTCTTTATTATTTATGTTGAAAGGAAATTCAGTAATGAAAATATTTTTAGTTGCCATGTTGCTTGTTGGTTGCATATCACAGGCCTCCGCAAATACAGAGGTTGATATTGCGGATAGACTCTACTTCGGTGGTGGCCTTGGCAGCAACGATCTCCATGGAATGGATGCTTCGGGATTTCAATTTTTTGCCGGTTATCCACTGAAAGCAAAATTGGGAACAGGTGATCTGGCGATTGAAGCCGGGTATATGGATAGCGGAAGTTTTGAACGCACGTTTAATTTTAGTGGTATTGGCGCGATTACCTCAAGTACGGATGCGACCGGGCTATGGGGGACAATGGTGGGTAGCTGGAACGTAGCAAACAACACCAGCCTTATAGTGCGTGCAGGGCTTGATGTGGGTGATGATGATGGCCTTATGTTTGGCGCAGGACTCGGCTATGCGCTGAGTAAAAAACTCGAAATACGCGGTGAGTATGTAGTGCGTGACAATATTGATTCGTTACAGTTTAACCTTGTGTTTCGTTAATATCCGCTATTTTTCTCTACCGATCACCGTTACAGGATATATTAATCCGAGTCATCGTGACCTTCTCTTAAGGTGACCTTGCTTCTTTCTTGCCAGTTTTTCCTATAGTCGTGGAATAGTTGCCAATAGTAACCGCTTCAGCTGTCTTCGTGACAATATTTTGTTGCAGCACAATAAATAGAGACACAAACAATAAGGCCAGAGTAAGTTTCATACTCTGGCCTCATAAAGTGGTTCTTGTTCATTCAGTTACGGAGTGAGCAGGCGCATTTTGATAGGCTTAATAAGTAGCGCAGGTGTGCTGCCAGGCGCGGCACAGTTCCCAACCTGACGAATCTTATAGCGCACCTGATTGAAATGTACCACCGCCTTTACCTTACCGACATCCTTGCCTTTGGTATCGCCAGTAATGATCAGCTTGCGGGCAGGCCCCTGACCGGGGTTGATGCTATCGTCACGATGGTTGCTGTCGGTGTAGTCGAAGCTTGAGGTGGTGGTCGATGGCGTTAGCCGCTGTACGATTTTGTAGCCGGCAGGAAAGGTATAGACATCATAGTTTTTCTGGCCCTCGACAGTGGTCCAGTCTCTTTTAGTTTCGCGCGCCTTCATCTGCACACGCATCCGTACTTTGCGTGCTGTGCCACCCGAGACTTCCTCTAGCAGGCGCACACTGCCGGTTACTCGCGGACCGTGGCCAGCAAATTCGCGGTCGCCATCAGTATGGCGATTTGGGATAAAGGTGATGTTGCTAGGGGTAAAGGAGACCTCTTTTTCTTCACAGGCCGGGATCTCTGGCTGGGTAATTCCAACCGAGACCAGTGGCTCATTATTCCACGTTACCAGGATGCGTTGCGCGCGGCTTCCGAGACTGGCGCCGGTGGTACCGAACGGGAGCGTCATCGAATAGTGCGTCGGCATGTTTAATTTAGAGGTGATATCGGTCTTGCGGCCATCGACCCGTTCTACGTAGGCTTTCAAGTGTGAGCTGATGTCAAAGTTATAACCGGAAAATGAGATGTGAGTCAGTGGATCTGGAACCTTATCGATCGCGATATTATCCGGCACCGTGGTACAGATATGTGGACGCAGCGGTTGCGGGGACTCTCCCTTCAATTCCGCCAGAATATTTTTCAACTGCTCTTTAACGCGCTGCCCAAGAAAATCGGCGCTGCAACGGAACTCAGTCCCAGTGGCCGCGACGGTACGATTCAAGATGCCATCAACCTGGCTTGCCGTATCGGAAGCGGTGTCGGAGAGCTGTCCGACGGTCCCCTGCAATACATTCTGCCAGTCGGCTGAGTTACGATCGAGATTTCCAATCGCATCTTCCAGAATAGCCGTCGTCGAGGTAGCAGTGTCCGCCAGCTTGTCGGTGATCTCATCTACTTTTTTCATCATGCCGCAAGCAGAGAGCGTGGTTATCAGGACGAGAATAGTGGAACAACGCAAGAGAGGATGGTTAATACCCATGTTAATTCCTTATTATGCAGGTTTAAGTTTGCACACTGCTCTGTTCGATGAACACGAGAGATCGCGAATCATGTGCCGTTGAAGGCATGAATAATGGCACAATGCTGGAAGGGGCACAATGATGTGAACAGCTGGCCCCAGTCAATCGACATCTTGAACGACCTTAAAGGGTTTTGCTCTATTAACCTCGATTAACATTCCGATGACTACTCCGGCCAGGATCACAAAAATATCGTGCTGAGTTACGACCGGAGTAGTGAATCTATACTTTCTAGTGCATCATTAATTCGGGTGATTACATCGCACATCGCCACGTGCATAGGAACTATTGTCACAGGAGATAAGCCCGATACTGTTCGTTTCATTAAATGTCATGCGTGACCCAAACGTTGCGACGATATCGGCCTTTCTACCACTATTACCATTTACCAACGCCGCATTATTATTGATCTCTGCCTGTTGAATCACGGCGCTACTACCATCATCGAGCCGTACGCCCGCATTTGCATTATCCAGCGTGATGATAGAGGCATTTCTGCCAACATCAAGTTTGCTGCTGGACTCGACCAGCATGCCGTTGGCACCGTTACTGTTTGAGGTGACATTGGGCAGGCTCGGCTGCGTGGAAAAGAAGCCAAACATATTAAAGGTGCTGTTATCGATACTGATTCCTTCACGCCCGTTGAACTCGCTCACTACGCGGGAGTCACCATCGAGCTCAAAGTTAGATGCGGAGACCACATCCAGTCCATCGAGTCCATTATTGCGTGTAAATAAGCTGGCGTTAAATAGCATCCCGGTTGAGCCGGTGTTGACCGAGAAACCGATCGCGCTATTGTTGTAGAAGTGGGACTCGGAATTCCTTTCTGAAAAGAATGAAGCGCTGACCGAAATCTGTCCTCCCATCAGGTTATCGTGAGAGCGTAGCACGGCATCTTCTTTCAATGTGATGGAGGCGTTGGTCTGGGCGTTGATGGCGAAGGCGATCATTCCGCTGATTTCAATCTCGCCGCTGATGTTAGCGGATGCGCCGTTCTCCAGGGTTAACCCCATCACGGCGGATCCTGGGGTTGTGCCAGTAATACTGATGTTATTGAGTGATGTATTGGCGCTATCGAGTGAGACCCCGATGATGTTGTCGATCACATGGACACCATCGAGTGAAAAACTGGCATTGGATTTGCCTTTTACCCCCACTAATCCATTCTGGATATCGAAACCAGAGAGTGTGACACGTACGGCACCATCGACCACTACGACATCTTGTGGGAAAGGTAAGAAAGATGGTTTCTGAATGATGGCGTTAGTACCCGCGCCATCACCCACTAAAGCCAGATCATTGGATGCAATATGAATGGGGCCATTGCAGACCCCGCTAACATCAAGTGTGGTATTAGGGGTTGCGATCGATACAGCGGCAGCCAGTTCATCTCCGGTTACGCAGTCAACTGCCATCGTGGCGGCATGCGCCGGGGTTGCTAGTAATGTGATTGCGGCGAAAAAAACAGGAATGGTTCGAATGTAATGAGACATAATAAACTCCTTTTTAAATATGAAAATCCAATAAGGTATTAGCAAGCTACATAGAATCAATTCTTTTCCAATGTAAAGTATCGCATATCTTTGTGGCTATATACAGGTGGTATGTGTCTTTTAAAATATGCGATTTCGATGGTGCTTACGATGCGTATCTCTATCGCGCATGATTGATTGCGGAATATTCCGCAATTATTTTTTTGTTACTACCAGTGGGAAAAGGGGCCTGTAGTTGTCCAGGTATAAGTCTGATGTGGAGCCGGGGCTGAGCTTACAGTGAAACTCGGGGAATGATGTGCTGCTTATCCCGGGTTTTACCTCGTGAGCACTTCATTTGGGTGCACATAGACTCGCCCCGGGCTGCTTATTAAAAAAGAATTTTCCATAGACATCTGTAGCGTTAATCAGTTAGCCATAACTGTTCGTTCCATTGCCCATGCCCTTAGTTTTGTTATCGATTCTCCCATTACGATTGAAAGCGGTTTTGTTAGCTTAATTTCATCAATGATCATTTGTGTGGTGACGGGCTGTTTTTCTGTGTGGGCCATATAGAGCGATGACACAATACTTTGCTCGATCTCTGCTCCGGAAAAACCATCGCTTAAAGCAGCCAGGGCCTGTATATCAATGCCTGTTATATCTACTTCTCGTTTAGAAAGATGTATATCAAAAATATCTGCGCGAGCATCTTCATTTGGCAAATCGACAAAAAATATTTCATCTAGGCGTCCTTTGCGAATTAACTCTGGAGGAAGCTGGTCAATCTTATTGGCGGTAGCCACGATAAAAATAGCTTTGTCATTTTCTGACATCCAGGTAAGCAAGGTGCCAAGGATGCGTTGTGAAGTGCCGCTATCGTAATCGCCAGTGGCAATTCCTTTTTCAATCTCATCTACCCACAGTACGCAAGGTGACATCAGTTCGGCCAGCTTGAGCGCATGTCGGATGTTCTTTTCACTTTCGCCAAAGAATTTATTATATAAACTTCCAAAATCAAGTCGCATTAAGGGGACGCCGTATACACCCGCTACTGCCTTCGCCGCCAGGCTTTTTCCTGAGCCCTGCACACCGGCCAGTAATATTCCTTTGGGTTTATCCAGGTTAACTGCTGAACTGTTATCCTGAAATACAGATTGTCGAACCTCTAACCAGCTTTTCAAGCGATTTAAGCCGCCGATATCTTTAAAATCGGTAGTATCATATTCAAAACTCAACAGGCCATCTTGTCCCAGCAGCTCGTGTTTGGCTTGCTGGACGTCAGGAATATCTGTGTGGATTATCGCATCATCTTTTACTATGGCATTGTGGATGAGGCGTCTTGCATCAGTTTCCGTTACCCCCGATAGATTTTTGACCAGAAGCTCCACGGCTTGTTTGTCGATAACTAATTTTTTGTTTTTATTTTTCAATTGCCATAATTTTGCCTCCTCTGCAACAAGGTGACGAATTTTTTGTTTGTCCGGTAAATGCAGCTCAAAATTGGCACTGAACTTGTTTAGCGATTCTGGCAGCTGGAGATCAGTTCCCAGTAAAATGATAGTGTGGCCATTAAGGGAATGCGCCAAAGCAATTTCCTTGAGTGAGCGAATAATAAGTGGCTCATCCAGGTAAGGATGAAAATCTGCCAGCACAAATAGGGTTGGAGCCGAGGCAGTTTCAATATCTTTGAGAAGCGTTAGTGGCTGATGTCCTGACGTTTGGTCTAAATGCTTATCGATCAATGCGAGGTCTGGCTTTCTGGTACTGGCGTCTACCAGTCCTTTGGTAACACTCCAAACCTTTACGTCTTTAGAGAGCTTATTGCCACAGGCCCTTACCAGGTCGATCGCTCGGAGTTCTTCATGACTGCTAATGGTCACAATCGCCATGCGCGATCGCAGTAGCATCATAAAATCACGTGTTTCAATCATTTAATTCCTTTCAATTCGAATTAACGAAAAATATCAGGCCAGTATCAGAATGCTAATAATCACGGGCAGAGTCAAGGTTGCTTGATAATCGAATATGTAGGGCCACTGATTTTTATTTTCTCCCACAATGTTGCCCAGTGTTTTTGGATGACTTAAGAAGAGGCGCCTTAGTTTGTTTGTAAAGTAACGGCAGCCCAAATTAAAACTAAAATTATCAGTCCTGTAAATGAAATCCTGTCACAGTGTTATTCCAGATGTTCTTCTCCAGGGAGCTTTTCCATCGTTGCTGCTAGTAAGGTAAGCCTACCGAGATCGAATAAAACCAGTTGAAATGCAATCTCCCAAAGGAGGATAGCGAATTATGATTTCTTGATTATTTAATTATTATAGATTCACTAGGATTCCGGCAGCAGTCTTACTATGGCACCATCATCAGCATCGGTTAATAAATAGAGAAAACCATCTGGACCGTTGCGTACATCCCGAATACGGCCCAGTTGTTGTTTTAGCAGCTGCTCTTCTTTTATTATCTTATGGTCACGTAATTCAAGGCGCACGAGTAGCTGAAATTTCAGTGAGCCGACAAAAAGATTCCCCTGCCAGTGCTTAAATTTATCATCATTATAAAAGGCCATGCCGGAGGGGGCGATGGAGGGTGTCCAGTGATGAAGCGGCTGCTCCATGCCGCGTTTGTGTGTGCCTTCGCCTATTTTAGTGCCCGTTACATAATTCGCGCCATAGGTAATCACCGGCCAGCCGTAGTTACGTCCGGGGAAGATGCGGTTGATCTCATCGCCACCCTGCGGGCCGTGTTCATGTAGCCATACCTCGCCTGTCTCGGGATGCAGGACCATCCCCTGTGGGTTGCGATGGCCATAGGAGTAGATCTCCGGGCGGGCATTCTTTGTTTTCACAAAAGGGTTGTCATTAGGTATACGGCCGTCATCATGCAGGCGGATAACAGAACCGGCATGGTCGTTCAGGTCCTGTGCGCGCTCACGTTCACCGCGTTCTCCGACGGTGATGTATAAATAGTTTTTGCGATCAAAAATCAGCCTTGAGCCGAAGTGGCGACCGCCATCGGATTTTTTGTTCATTGAGAAAATCAGTTGCAGCTCTTTTAACTGGTGACCTTTCAGTCTGGCCCGTGCCACTGCGGTACCGTATTCAGAAAAAATAATTCCACGCTTTGGTTCGCTGTAGGAGAAATAGATCCAGCCGTTGTTCTGGTAGTCGGGGTGTAACGCGATGTCGAGCAGGCCGCCCTGGCCAACGGCTTCGATCGGAGGTAGCCCTTTAACAGGTTCGGCAAGAAGTTTTCCTCGCTCCACGATGCGCAGGCGTCCGGGGCGTTCTGTTACTAATATACGACCATCAGGTAGAAAGGCCATGCCCCATGGGTGTTCAAGGCCGGAGACGACGGTTTCGACCTTGAACGGTGATGCTGATATCGCTGGTGATACAAGAGCAGCGACCAATAAGATAAAGAGTGCCATGCGGATTTGAGTGAGCATTTTAATCATACGATGCAATCAGGTGTGTTGAGTACTTATTTTCCATTGCGCCATCGCCCCCAAAAGTATAGTGCTAACGGTCATTATCTCGTTGCAAGACGGTGTTGTGAAACACCCGAAAAATAGAGCCATATAAATCTATGGTATGAGGATGCTCCTTGTATGATCATAACCTAAGCTTTAGAATAAGTGCAGTCAATGGCTACAGACAATCAATGGGCCTGACTCCGACTATCCCGATAATATTGTAGTCCAACTATAATAGGCGGCCCCTCTTTTATTTGCAGATCAGGCAGGGTAGGCTAATGACATTCAATCTATTCTCAGGCGATGACAAATGATGGACTCCGATTTTACCGACCAAAATTCACCTCTCGATTTCGAGTCACTACTTATCGACGCGGTTAATCAGGTTGTAATACATGAGAACCCTCAGCGTTTTCTTCAGTGGATGCAAGATCATCTGCCTGATTACGATAATGGCAATGCACCAGAACTGGAACGCTCGTCTGCCATGTATACAGCCCTGGCATCTAGTATCGGGCGTATCATCTGGAATGCAGTACCGTTACCGGGGAATCATTTTAAGCCACAACCACTGCCTGCCCCTGGGCGTAATGATATCTGTCCATGTGGTTCTGGTCGGAAATACAAACAGTGTTGTATGGGCGCTCCCCAGTTACCCCCAATTAGTAGCGATGAGGTATGGCCGCTGCTGGTGGAGGTACTGCCGGAGAAAGTACTGAAACTGGCGATCAAAGAAAAACACATTCCCGTAGTAACGCTCATGATGATGGCGCAAGATTTCTTGCTGGAAGACAGGCCTCGCAAGGGAGTGGCGTTGCTGGAGCCTCTATTTAGCGGGGCCACTATCAAAACAGATGACCGTTATGATTATGCGTTGAACACACTGTGTAATCTTTACGACAGTTGTGGCTTTCATCAAAAGAAGCTTAGTCTGTTAAACCATATCATTGATGTTGTGCCACGCTCTCCGCTACGCGCCGGCGCCTGGCAGCGTATGGCCTGCATTCGAATCGACCAAGATGATGTTGAAGGTGCATGGGAGGCTTTTACACATGCTCAGCGTGATAATCCAGACTCTGCGGAAATAGGTATTCTTGAGGTTCAACTGCTGCTTGCTGGCCACAGACATGAGCGTGCACAGGAACGCGCGCAATTCTGGGTCATGCGGCTGAGGCGTCAGGGATTGATGGACGATGAGTCGCCATTGGATTTTCTACTAGAGTTGGCAAATGATCCAATGCAGGCAATGGGCACTGTAAGCCTTGAGCAGTCCGGTAACACAGGCCGGCGGCTACAGCAATGGTTACAACGAGTGGAGAATCGACCGTTGCCAATCTACAAAGCGATCAGCAGTAATGCGTTGGAGGGCGATGACGAAGAGGAGGATGATGAGAGATTGCGGAGCAGTCTTGAGAGTATTGGTGTCTCAATGGATCAAATTAACCAGGCACTGGAAGATTTTAAGAAAGAAATATCATATGAGGACTCAGATACAGATATCTTTAGCGAGCCGAGGGATACTCTGACACTGGTATCGCCCAATGCCATCGTTGACCAGGAATTGCAATGGCACGAAATTTTTCCATTGGAAAAACCGTTCTCAACGCATGAAGTGCCTTTTGATGCGATTGATGTCTGGCAGCCTGAGATTGAAGAGGAGTGGATGGCGTTTTTAGAGGCGTATCCACAGGCATTCGATAGTCTGGATATTCTGGATGATATTGCCACTGCGTTAACGTTGCACGATCAAATGGGCACCCCCTGGATGGACAAATTGCTTCTTGAACAGATTCTACGTCGTAGTAAGATGATCGTTGAAAAGGCGCTAGATGATATCGAGACACCTCGGCTTGTGTGGTTATACGAGGAAAATCGCCCCGCTTTGAGATCGCTGGCACGATTGATATGGCTCTACCAACGCAAGGGTGAGGACCTTGATGCGTGGAAAGTCACAACACTGCTAATGACGCTCAACCCTGATGATAATCATGGATTCCGCATGGTGATGATGAATTATTATCTTCGTAATAACGATAATGAAAATGCTGTTGCGCTAGCAAGTCAATTTTCCGATGATATGACTCCCGAAATCGCCTATGGTGAGGTGCTGGCACTGTTTCGTTTAGATCGTCTCGATGAGGCGCAAGTTGCTCTCGAAACAGCGATTAAGCGTTTGCCAAAAATTGTTCGTTACCTGAGATCAAAAAGAGTCAAAAAACCTAAGTTTGACTTAAACCGTATTCAATATGGTGGCGATGATCAGGCATGGCTTTACCGTGATGCGATGCGTGACATCTGGGAAGGGACTCCGGGTGTACTCGATTGGTTAAAAAAACATGCGAAGAGATAGATCTCATTTCTCCCGGTCATGTGTTCTCATAGTAAACTCGCAACAATACCCGTTTGAGTCGCTAACCCTACTAGTTCACCAAAAAAGCTAGCTGCTGGTATAGGGTGGATCATTTTTGTATGCGATAGCGTCAATGCATCGCTCAGCATCATATCCTCTGTAACGGTGATAATAGGTGAAGATATGAACTTCTTGATGACGAACTCATGCCGCATTGCTCCCTAAGTATGGTCGTCTTGTTTTTCCCTATATCCTACGCCTTAATAACAATTCCTCTCTGACTCGGGTTATTTTGTGGTTGTTGCCAGTAACTGCATAACCACTGTAAATGTTACTTCACCACCATATCTAAACTTGGAAATTGAAGCTTGCGCAGTAAACTCCTGGCCGTCTTTTCTAAGCCCGGTGATGGCTTGCCGCTTGTTCATTAATTGTGATCTTTCTTCAGCACGATTAAAGCCAGCAATATGTTTTTTGTGGTTTTTCCGATATCTTTCGGGAATCAAGGTGTCTAGTGAATGCCCAAAAAGTTCGTCGGCAGTGTATCCAAAAAGCGTTTCCGCTCCCTGGTTATACACGACAATATTTTGTTCATCATCTACACATATTATTGCTTCATGAGAAAGATGGAGGAGATTTATATATTGTCTAATATCCTCCCGTACTGCATCAACGGCTTTTTGGTGCGGCATTTTTTATCCTATTTTAATAACTGATTGAGGTGTGGGTAATAATCGCGAGACTTCATTGTTCCCTTTTTGAAATCACCTGAATGCCCGTTTTAAGCCGTCCAACACTGGACAGGAAGGTATGGGATCATCGTAAAAACTCATGGGATTTAATGGTGTTTAAAAGGTCATCAGCGATTGTGCAAGTCTAACAACTTCTATTATTCGGTCAAGAATCCAATAACCCAATAACCCAATTAGACCGTCCCTCATAAAGATTGACAACATTACCGTCCAGCGATAGTGTTTTGTTCTGGAGTTGCACAATAACCATTGCGTCAAAGGAGTTGACCGATGCCAAAGCCCCGCTGTGCTCAGGTCTCGCTTGAGGCCATCCCTTATTATCATTGCGTGCGTACCTAAAACACTTCGTGGGGCAGATTCTCCGCTGTGCCTTTTTGTGCGGCGAGGATGTAGCCTCTTCACGCAGCTTCGAACATCGTCGCCAATGGATTGAAGGTCGTCTGAATGGGCTGGCACAGGTATTTGCGATTGATCTATGCGGTTATGCGGTGATGTCGAACCACTATCATGTGGTGTTGCATGTTGATGCTGAACAAGCACTTGGTTGGTCGTTTGATGAAGTAATTGATCGCTGGCATCAGCTGTTTACCGGTAATCTATTTTCACAGCACTACTGTCGCGGGGAAAGGCTCGGGCCCGCTGAATCAGCGCTGTAGAATAGCAGCGTTAAGTTATGGCGACAGCGTTTGATGGATATCAGCTGGTTTATGTGTGTCGTGAACGAGGGCATCGCCCGTCATGCGAATGGAGGGGATGGATGTACTGGCTGTTTCTGGGAAGGGCGTTTTAAATCGCAGGCGTTGCTGGATGAGGTGGCACTGATCGCTGCGATGGCGTACGTGGATCTCTACCCAGTCCGCGCGAAGATGGCGAAGACGCCTGAAGCCTCTGCGCATACTAGTGTCAGGAAGCGAATCCAGCAGGCATAGTCGGCGCACGCCCCCAACCACCCACAACAGCAGGTGAAAGGGCTGCTACCGTTTGTCGGCACGGCCTTTAAGCTCAAGCAGGTGTGTCAGGCGATGGGATACCAACGCACACCCGGAATCAAAAGCTGTGAGTATTACTTCCCGTAATTCTAACCAATAAAACTTACTCTGTTGTCCACCTTCAATGATCGTTGAGGATACTGTTTGTCTGGCATTCGGAATATTCGTTTCATGCCATAAAAAGTGTTCTGTTTCACTCCGAAACAGCTGAAATTTATCAATCGTGTGTGTTTGATAGCGCTTAATACGAGGAAGATTTCACTCCAAATTTTTTGAGTGAGCCCTCATATTATGGCTGATGAGATGGACGCTCCCCCCCCTGTAATCGGCGTCGCAATGCGCCAAACTGATAGTGCAAAACACATTTCAGTTAAAAAAAGGAGCGTCCACCATGAGCAAGCTTAAACTGATCGCCATTGATTTAGCAAAAAATATTTTCTTCAGGAACCACTTGCAGCGTCTTCAGGAACTTGACCACTGCCATCTGCTCGCGATAGGAACGTGCGACAAAGGCATCACGAGAGGCACGGGCCTCACCACCATGCGCCAGGATCGCTTCAGTAATGGTAGACAGGTCACCGCGGTGACCGTAGGGCGCGGAGTTGCCTACATCCCACAGTTTGCGGGTAATGAAGAACTCGCTACCCGGCTTGCCATCCTGATCCGGCCGTCCCTGCGCCAATTGCTCGTTACAGAAGTGGCGAATGTCATCATCGCACAGGTTATGGCGTTTCAGGTCAGTGTATGCACGTACTATCGCAGTTCCACGCGGGCCTTTCTCCAGCAGCGGGCCTTCGCCCTGTTTGGTCATGTCGTAGGCGTACTCCGGACAGACGCTTGGATCGCTGCAGGTACCCGGCGGGTTGAATGGATTGGGTTCAACAAACAGACGGCTTTCCAGACGTAGCGCCGGTTTATGACAGGCGGTGCAACCGATATCATCGAAGACTCGCTCGCCACGCTTTACCATGTGGCGTTTCTCTCTATCTCTCGGCATCACGCGTCCCGGCACACCAAGCTGTGCCTGCCAGATGGTAACCGCAGTGACATCACCCACGGTCAATTCACGGTGCACACCGTCTTCATCAAAATCACTATCAAAGCCCTTGGCGGGATTGAGATCGAAGCGCTCTTCGGCCTGTATACCGTGGTGGTGATTGAAGGCGTTATCCGAGAACTCGCGCAAAGAGACCACAGCACCGGTCTGATGAAAGGGCCGAATGATCAGATCGGTATTCACGCCCCGGCTGGCAACGACTTCATCGTCGAAGATCGTGATTTCAAAGTCCACACCCTTGGTGGTCAGCGTGTGGTCACCATCCGACAAGTTGGCCGCCTGCGTTTGCAGATCAATGGTCATTTCGCGGGCCAACATTTCGATGGGGCCAGAACCGTTCATGCCCAGGGTATTGCGGTCATTACTGAACTCCGGAGCAACCGAGAAGGTAACCGGATCAAGGGCCTGCGCCAGCACGAACACATTGGCGACAAAATCACCCGCGCCACCTGGGCGGGGCTGAGCATGGCAACCGCCACAGGAATCGGCATCGGGCGCTGAAGTACGCAGCTTGGCAGGTTCGTCTGCAACACGTTTGTCACCCCCCCCGGTGGTCGCCGGACGACCCTGGCCATCACATACGTTGAAAGGAGCAACAAACAGCGCTTCGCCGTGATCACTGACCGCATCAAAGCTCAGCACTCCGGAAACAATATCCGACTGCTCCATGTGGTTCGATATCACAGGCTCATCCGGAAAGCCGGGCGGGCATTCGTGCGCCAGAGCGGACAATGGCACCGCAATAAGACCTAATAGCGTGAACAACACACTTGACAATTTTATCTTCTTCATCTTTTCTCTCCGATCAGATGTAGTAAAG
Organism: uncultured Gammaproteobacteria bacterium; assembly: GCA_945787155.1. Taxonomy (GTDB): domain Bacteria; phylum Pseudomonadota; class Gammaproteobacteria; order SZUA-140; family SZUA-140; genus SZUA-76. The sequence continues at coordinate 20,718 of CALZHD010000044.1, forward strand.
AAACCCAACTGCCTCTCCGACTACTCGACTACTGACTACTAAGACACCCATCATAAAGATTTGACTACTAAGACACCCATCATAAAGATTGACAACATCACCGTCCAGCAATAGTGTTTTGTCCAGGAGTTACACAATCAACATTGCGTCAAAGGAGTTGATCGATGCCAAAACCCCGCTGTTCTCAGGTCTCGCTTGAGGCCACCCCTTATACCATTGTGTGTCGCGCTGTGTACCCAAAACACTTCGTGGGGCAGGCTCTTAGACGTGCCTTTTTGTGCGGTGAAGGTGCAGCGACTTTCCAGAGTTTTGAACATCGGCGCCAGTGGGTTGAAGATCGTCTGAATGAACTGGCACAGGTCTTTGCGATTAATCTGTGCGGTTATGCGGTGATGTCGAACCACTACCATGTGGTATTCATGTTGATGTTGAACAAGCCCTTGATTGGTCCTTTAATGAAGTAATCGATCGCTGGCACCGGCTGTTTTCAGGCAATTTGTTATCACAGCGCTACTGTCGCAGGAAAAAACTGGGGCCGGCTGAATCAGCGGCGCTGAATGACAGCGTTGAGTTATGGCGACTGCGCTTGATGGATATCAGCATGGTTCATACGGGTAGTGAACGAGGGGATCGCGCGTCAGGCGAATGCAGAGGATGAATGCACCGGTCGTTTTTGGGAGGGGCGTTTCAAGAGTCAGGCACTTCTGGATGAAGCGGCGCTGATTGCCGCGATGGCATATGTAGATCTCAACCCAGTCCGCGCAAAGATGGCGAAAACGCCAGAAACATCTGCGCACACTAGTGTTAAACGAAGAATCCAGCAGGCGCAGTCGGCACATAGCCCGAATCATCCACAACAACAGGTGAAAGAACTGTTGCCGTTTGTCGGGAATCCAAGAGCAGCAATGCCGAAGGGACTGCCATTCATGTTGACCGATTACCTTGAGCTGGTCGACTGGAGTGGGCGGATTATCCGCGAGCGTAAACCGGGTTATATTGACCAATCAATGCCTCCTATTCTGGAACGGCTCAACATTGAGCCAGGCATTGGGGTTATCTTATCAATCACTTCGAGAGCCGCTTCAAATCGTTTGTCGGCACGGCCTTTAAGCTCAAGCAGGTGTGTCAGGCGCTGGGATACCAACGCACACCCGGAATCAAAAGCTGTGAGTATTACTTCCCGTAATTCTAACCAATAAATTTCATTCTGGTGCCCACCTTCAACGATCGTTGAGGATGGGGCTTGTCTGGCATTTGGAAAACCCACCTCATGCCATAAAAAAGCGTTCTGTTTCACTCCGAAATAGCTGAAATTCATGGATCGTGCGTGATTGATGGCGGTCGGAAGCGAACAATCCCATCATGATTTTTTTGGAGGAGCTTTTTAAAAATGGTGGCTTGTTTATTTGTTAACCTCCTTAACCTGTAATGTTCAATTCTTGCTTCGCACCCAGGCAAAATGCACGACCTAATACCTATGTCATTAAACGAACTATAGTAAGATAATCAGTGGTAGATTCAAACAAAGAAAGGTGAAAGTGATGGTCATTAACCGCATTCAGTATGGTATGAAACAGAGCATAGTGGACTTTTTGGCAGTTCTGATGGCTCCAGTCGAGCTGCTGGCTGAAAGCAGATTTGCGGTCTCCCCTAAGATCGCGATTGGAATAGCGACAGCCTTGAATAGTTCGCGGAGTAGCTGGCAACGGCTAGACGCCTTGACTACCATCCCCTCGAAGGAGTCCCCTGCATGCAACTGATCGGTCGCTACCAAAATACCGGCTTCGAGGCTGTTGCTGATGGCGTCATGGACTTCTTTGAGAGGCGCCAGGATCTGCAGCGGCCGGGCGTGGCCTTCGGTTCCGGTGGCAGCGACGCGGAACCCGCCAAGGTCTCGACGGACATCAGCCTCGTGGCGCTCAGCCGT
>CALZHD010000045.1 GCA_945787155.1 uncultured Gammaproteobacteria bacterium
TAGTTTTTGATCTGTGAAGGGTCACAGTAAGATGAGTAGTCGATGGCAAACTGGTCAAAACTATCGTCGAAATAGGTGTACGTGCCGCGGTCATAATTGTTGGGGTTGACCCAGCCGCTGTTGCTGGCAAAACCAGTACCGGCAGTGAATATGTAGCGCCCTGCGGTGGGGGTGGCATTCCCCGCTTCAGAGTCTGTGCTCATGTCAAAATTACCGACAGCGGCGGTTCCACTCAGCGTGAGGGTGTTTACCAGCACGCCACTCGCGCCGGTGTCGTTACTGACGGTGAGTGGGCTAGCATCGTCGCTATAGCTAATCGCGCTCATGTCTGCAATGAAAACCATATCGAGATCGCCTCGATTTGCATCAACTAATGATAGCGTTTGAGTGATTTTGGGTTTCAGGGCATTAATATCGGTACCGATATAGTTAAAGGCGGTCTTGTTAAATTCCTGGTAGAAAACACCTTTACTGCCATTCGTATTCGGGTTAGCGCTGGCGTCGCTTTGGAGTACCTGATTCATCAGTACACGCACAGGGTTGCCGGTACCGGCACCGGTAAAGGTGTTGTTGTTGAACTTACCGAGGGGGTCGGCGCCATTGCCTAAATCGGGATTAAGACCATCGCCGAAGCCAAGATGGCCACCTGAGTCCGAGGGGGCATCCGGATCGCCGTCAGACCAGCTAAAGTTGTTTTGGCTGGCGAGGATATAGACCTCCTGGGTAAAATCCTCGCCGGGCAGGCCGACGACCATATGAAAGTAGCGATTACCGAGATCGTCCGAAACCATCTCGTTAATCCAGGGCTGGTTGCCGTTATCGGCATTGTTGACATCACCGCCATCACAGGCATCCTGGTTGACCTCAGACCTGCCTGCACCACAGACCATCGGAAAAATATCGTTAAAGTCATTGACGACGGCCATGGTGCTGTCGCGCCCTACATCAAACTCGAAGTCGACTGCGTAGGCGTTGGAGAATGTGATGCAGCACAGGGTGACCAGCGTGATGGTCGCCTGCATAACGTATTGTCTGAGAGTATCGACAGTACTGATGAAGAAGATGCATTGATTGTGATTCATACACGCGACCTGCATTTAGTTGGACCGACTACCAGCTTATTTTTGCGCTACGCTGGGCAGTGCTCCTGGGTGACTCCATGGAGTAATACAACAGTCGCAACTCCGGCGCTGTTTAGCTATGGCATACCCAGGGACTATAAGAACTATAACTATAGGGTGCCTTACTCAATATGTCGGCAAATGCCCCTTTTTCTTGAATATGTATAGGTGAAATACAGCTATACTAAGTTGCTCCAGGTGATTGTTTACGCTATTAAAATCCCTGCCGTGTATGGGTGTATGCTAATGACTTTTAATTAGATTGAATTTATTCACGGCAATGGTAGGTATGATCCATAGGCTAAACTAAAGTTTTCATCACCGCGTAAACAGCTATTCTTTAATGAAGATAAATTGAAGTCAGGGGCAGGCTTGAGCTATAAATATTATAGATTTGGTTATACGCTCGTTCAGGGCTACATCTGATTTTTAAAGCAGAGCAAGGCAATATTATTAATAAGCACTTTCAGGATTTTGTTCTCTACACCACTGGCGCGACGGCGATTACCTCACATGCGGTGATCCAGACCTTATGGAGTGGCTATGGTGAGATTGTGCGATTGGGGCTTACCGGTTCGGATTTAAATTCGGTTATTTTGAAATATATTGTGTTGCCGGATGAGGTGGATCAGTCGAATCATCCGAGGGGCTGGAATACAGCCCTTTCTCATGCGCGTAAGGTGAGCTCTTATGATGTGGAGATGCACTGGTATCGGGACTGGAGTGCGCGCTGCGGTGAAGGCTGCCGGGTGGCCCACTGTTATGCCGCGACCGCTGATGCTGATGAGCGTTTGATTGTGCTGGAGGATCTGGATGCGGCGGGTTTTGCTGTCAGATATTCTGATCTTGAGCTTGATGGCGTTAAGCTGTGTCTGAAATGGCTGGCCCATTTTCATGCCACCTTTATGGGGGTGAAGCCGGACGGTCTATGGCAGACGGGTAGCTATTGGCATCTGGCCACCCGCCCCGATGAACTGGCGGCGATGGCAGAGGGTGGTCTGAAACAGGCCGCCGCGGCGATCGACCGGCGCTTGAACATCTGTACCTTCCAGACGTTGATACATGGTGATGCCAAGGTGGCAAACTTCTGCTTCTCTGCTGATGGCCAGGCGGTCGCCGCGGTGGACTTTCAATATGTCGGTGGTGGCTGTGGTATTAAAGATGTGGCCTATTTTCTCGGCAGTTGTCTCAGTGAAAAACAGTGTGAACATTGGCAGGAGACGCTGCTGGATTACTATTTTGATGCCTTAAAGCGGGCGCTAGATGAACAAGGCAAGTTAATCGAATGGGAATTGTTAAAAGCGGAGTGGTCGGCGCTGTTTGCCTTTGCCTGGGCGGACTTTTATCGCTTTTTGATGGGCTGGATGCCGACACACCACAAAATCAACCCGTATAGCCAGCGTCTGGCCGCTGAGGTGATTGCCAAGCTAAACGCTGAATGATGCACTAGGTTATAGTATCGCTAACCATATTTTAGATAAATACAATACCAATGTCTGAACAAGCCACTGAAATCCACTATCGGTATATTCCTTATCGCAAGCACGATATTGTTGAGATGTGTCTACAGGATGGAGCGCTGCCAGGCGAGGAAGATAAATTCCGTCAACTTTATTACATGCTCAGCAGTGTATTCCATTTTGAGTTCCACCAGGTGGTTGAATCGCTAAAGGATAGTTATGCGCCATTTGATCCCGATGCAGATACGCGGGCGTATGATAATCCCCAGCGGCTAACAGATCTTAATTTTGTTGAGCTGTTAGAAGGGGTGCTAGAGAAGGCCAATTATGAAGCGATTTCACAGGCGGATATAAATCAGGCGTTAAACGAGGCTTCGCTGTTTCGAATTCGCCTGCATGTCGATTTTGATGATTTCTCTGAAGTTCTGCTGTTCTGTCGTGGTGTCTCTACTCGTGAGGAAACGATTACCAGCTGGTTTGGGCTGATGAAGAAAAAGATCAGCTTCACGAATTATGATCGGGTGGTGCTATACATACGTTTTCGTGATGATTATGTAGAAACCGGTAAGCATATGCCGCTCTGTAAGCCGGGTGCAACCTTGCTTAAGCTTTTCCAGAATGTGCCTATGGCAGACCTTGAAATGCTGTTTCCAAATACCGCGGTGCGTATGCGTACCATAGATAAATTGTTGATTGGTGTACCTGCCATATTTAGTGGTGGGATTGTACTCACTACCAAGCTGGGTGCTTCACTGGTGTTGATGGGCTCAATGTTGGGTTTCTGGCTGGGTCTCAGTAGTGAGCCGATCGAACTGAATAAAACGGCATTGATGGCATTTCTGGCCGGGCTTGTCGCGCTGGGTGGATATCTGTGGAAACAGTTTAGTAACTTTAAGAATCGTAAGTTAAGTTTCATGCAGGCCTTGATGAAAAATCTTTATTTTAAAAACCTCGATAACAATGCCGGTGTGTTTCACCGCCTGGTGGATGATGCGGAAGATGAGGAGTGCAAGGAGGCGATCCTGGCCTATTACTTCCTGCTGACCAGTGAACCGTTGTCGAAAGCAGCGCTGGATGACAAGATTGAACACTGGCTTGCTAGCAGATGGCAGTGTACGGTTGACTTTGAAATTGACGATGCGCTGAATAAATTGTTGACACTGGGATTGGTAAAAGAAACAGACGGCAGGTTCAGTGCTATCTCTATCGAAAATGGAATTGATAAACTTGATCGGCGCTGGGATGACTATTTTGTCCCATCGTGTTCGGTATCTTAATGTCTATCTCACGTGAAATGATGAGAAGATGAGTAATGGTTAAAGTGGAGAGATAAGATGAAACGTTACAACTACACCCGCGGCTTTTTAATTGCGCTGCTACTGTATCTGATGCAGTGCACGGTTGCGGCGGCCTATACGGTCGAGTTGACGCGGCAGCAGGTACAGGAAGCGGTGGATGGGTACTTTCCTGTTAAGCATATCACCCCTTTAGTGATGTTGACGGCGCATAACCCTCAGGTCTCGCTTATGCAGAAATCTAATCGTATTGGGTTGGAGATTTCAGTGTTGGCAAATGTACCCGGTATTCTTACCGGGGAGGGACGGGGATTGATCGATGGTGATCTTGAGTATCGCCATCAAACGGGTGAATTTTACCTGCGTGATCCCAAGATAAAAAGCCTTGAACTTTACGATATGCCTGCTGAAGTCACTGCTTCAGTTCGGCTAGCGTTGCAACAGCTGATGCGACAGTCACTGCCCGTGATGCTTGTTTATAAATTGCAGGATAATGATTTGAAGCAGAAGATGGCGAAGAGCGTACTTTCTTCCGTAGCGGTGCGCAAAGGTAAGCTTATTCTCGAATTGTCGGTGCCGGTGCTAAACCTGGTCGATTGATCTGCTTGAACTTAGCTTGATGAAGGGTTATGTTTGTGAATAACATTGGTAATGTAATGACAAAGCAAAATGCCAGGGAATTAATGTATTTACCGATAAATAAAAATGTCCTGCTGAGAAGGTTAATGTATCGGCTCTTAACGAAATAACGCATAAAAGATTATTGAAGATGTCTCGGCCCCGGAAGTTGTATATAAAGCAGAAAGGGAGTTTTAGATGATCGGTAGCATCACTGCGACACGCTTAAATATCCGTGCCCAACCGAATGTATCGAGCCGTAAACTTGGCGAGCTGAATAAAGGTGCGCTCATCAATATCCTTGGTGCAAGGAATGAGTGGTTCGAGATACAGTATCAGAATACCCCCGGCTTTGTTTTTAATGACTATGTGGCGCTACAGGAACGCGAGCCAGCGCAAAACGGCGTGATTACGACGCCGCGACAGGCCTGCTACCAACGGCATCATCCTTGGTGGACTTGTGCTGGGTTCGAAAGTCGAGGTGCTGGCGCAACATGGTGGATGGCTGGAAATTCCGTTTCAGCAAGGCACCGCATTTATCTCAGGGAGATACGTTGAGCTGTACGCGCAGGCAGCGATGCAACATGGCGTAGTGACGGCTAGCCTGTTGAATGTGCGCTTGTCTCCACAGTCAGGTGCCACAGTAATCGGACAGTTGTCCGCGAATAGCGCAGTCGTGATCACATCAACGGTAGGGGAGTGGTGCGAAATTCCGTTTAACAACGGCATGGGGTATATCGCCTCCCGCTATGTTGAGTTGAGGCCTGATACGGAAATTTCTGCACCGTCGCCAGTGTCCACAATGCTTGATGATGAGAACGACGAGGATGATGATGGCGGGCGCGTGGCACACGCGGGTGATGAGGGGCGGGAGGATGTGGTTAGACTCACGCCAGTGAGTCAGTTGCTCGTCGCCGGGACGGCGGAGGAGCGCAAGGTAGCGGCCACCTGGAATCGTTTTGGCGGCCTGCTTGCGGTGCTCAGCGAAGCGCAATCGATCGATGTCGCCTGTGCACTGGCGGTTCTGTGTGTGGAGAGCAGTGGCAAAGGGTTCGAGCCGGGCAATCAGGGGTTGATGATCATTCGTTTTGAGAATCACAAATTCTGGAAATACTGGGGGAAAAATGATCCGGATCGTTTTCGTCAGCATTTTAGTTATCAGGCAGGAAAGGTGTGGAAGGGGCATCAGTGGCGCAAGCTGTCGAGTCATGAGTGGCGTACGTTTCATGGCAGTCAGCGTGCAGAGTGGGAGGTGCTGAATTTTGCACGTTCTATCAATAACAGTGCAGCGCTCAAATCGATCAGCATGGGCGCGCCTCAGATCATGGGATTCAACTATGAAGGGCTCGGTTATCAATCAGTGGAAGAGATGTTCGCCAGTTTTTGTGGGGGTATCGAGGCGCAGATCCGCGGCATGTTTGACTTTATGTCGCCCGCGATGGTGCAGCGGCTGCAACGGTACGATTTTGAAGGTTTCGCGGGTTTTTATAACGGCAGTGGTCAGAAAGAAAAATATGGCCGTTGGATTAAGTCTCATTATGATGCGTACAAACGTCTAGCCTGAATAGTTCGAATAATAGCTTTTTTGAAAACCGGGACTTAATAATCAAGGAGTGTAGTCATGAGTATTTTATCGTTTATCGGACAAATATTTGAGCCAGCGGCCAAGGTGATTGATGACCTTCATACCAGTGAAGAAGAAAAGCTAGAGATACGCCGTCAGATGCAGAAAATCGAAAATGAGTTTATGAGCAAGGTGCTCGATTATGAAACCAAGTTGATGGATAACCAGGCCTCGATTATCAAATCCGAGGCTCAGGGGCAGTCCTGGTTACAGCGTAGCTGGCGTCCTATTACGATGTTAACGTTTCTTGTATTGGTAGTGCTCGATAGCTTTGGGGTACTGGCCTTTCGTTTGAATGAAGAGGCCTGGATGCTGCTGCAAATCGGGCTGGGTGGGTACGTGGCTGGCCGTTCTGCCGAGAAGATTACCACTCAGATGATGGCCGCGCGTAACAAAGGGGGAGGTGAGGCCAAAGGATAGCTTGCGCACGAGAAAGTATAATTTGGCCGCTTTCATCCTCTAAAGACTGCTTGATACTGGGGGTGTTAGCGGTCATTGGTTTGTGGTGGTTAGTTTTCATGGGGGCCTTTGCTTGTTACTTGATCGTATTGGAAATACCCCCCCTCTCCATGGCCGCCAGATGGCAAAAATATTGAATACGCAAAGTCTTTTATAACGCTGGACTTTGCTTGTTTGGCTTGTCATAAAAACCGTGACCTTGACTGGGCCGGAAGAAATGCCAGGGGCATCCACGCCTATGGAAAATAGCAAGCGACATGTTTTTTGCAGATTGCTTTTGTTAAGGTGTTGGAATGCCTGTGTTGCAATGACCAGTTGAATTCGCAGCCAGAAGCAGACACTCAATATAGGGTGGATTAGGAATGCCGTTTATTCCGTAACCCACCAAGCGCGCTGCACCTACGGGCTACGGGTAATCTTCTCATCTCCTTACAAGGTGCGATTTCGCTATAGAAATGGGCTGATTAAGGCCATTTTTCGGCTTTATTTTGGTTCTTTATTTAGGTGATACAAGTAGTTGTTTAGGTGCGATCCCGCATATGCCGTGGTGCTCGATAGCTTTGGAGTGCTGGCCTTTCGTTTGAATGAAGAGGCCTGGATGCTGCTGCAGATCGGGCTGGGTGGTTACGTGGCCGGTCGTTCTACCGAGAAGATTACCACTCAGTTGATGGCCGCGCGTAACAAAGGGGGCAGTGAGGCCAAAGGATAGCTTGCGCATGAGAAAGTATAATTTGGCCGCTTTCACCCTCTATAGAATATTACGGCCATTAGAAAAAATGTATTCGATGCGTCGACAAAGAAAAGCCCCGCTCAAGCGGGGCTTCGTGTTTTGAGATTAATAGACTACCGCAGAGAGTTTGAATTCCGTTTCTCATGATGCATCGGAAATGGACAAGATTTTCAACACAGCACACCGACACTTACATCATCACCTCATAAGCATGAGCGGGCCGCCAGGGGAAGGGCCCCATATGCATATCCAGCATCACTCTCCATACATTTAGAGGCAACCACTCCTTGTACATGTCCCAGTGTTCATACTTAGGGAGCTTAACGGTACTCGGTATTTTCCCGAACGGAGTTCCCTTTTTAAATTCCGCCATTATAGCTGACTGCAAATCTTGTATAAATTCACGAGTCTTTGTTACGTCCAACTTGTTACCAAATGGTTCCTTGGCATGGGAATGAGAGTATATGGCTTTTGTAAAATCCATTTTCTCAATTTCTTTCAACGTTCGTGTCCATTCCTTAATGTTAAAGTCAGGCATGATTGCGAAACCGACTCGATTAGGCGTCACAATGTCAGCAATATAGGCAATTTTCTCCTCGGGCAACAAGAACACAGTCATACCAAGCCCATGATTCATTCCCAAATAGTGTAACTCGATGGTTTTGCCCCCAAGAATAATATCCTTCCGGCTTCCGGCCCAGACATCATCCGGTAGCGCGAGATCCGGATTCGGGTTTGCTTTCATCCACTCATACGCTTCCACATGCGCCACGATTTTTGCGCCGGCATCACGAAAGACTTGACCACCATTTGAGTGGTCCAGGTGATTGTGACTATGCAATAGATAGCGAATCGGCTTATTAGTCACATCTCTAATCGCTTTCAACAGTCCTGTCGAATGCTGAGAATTGACCGGCTCAATGGCAATGACTCCTTCGTTAGTCACTACAAACATCGAAGCATAGCCATCACCGGGGCTGTATTTGTAGATTCCTTCAACGGCTTGCCAAACATGCTTTTCCGCAGATGCATTACTCATCGCAGGCAGTGTAGTAAAAACGGCCGCGATTATGACTAAAAACGTTTTTATGTTCGACATCTCTTTTCTCCTTTCTATCTAGTTTGAGACAAGGACTACGACTATTGAGACACCCATCATAAAGATTGACAACATCACCGTCCAGCGATAGTGTTTTGCCTAGACTGTAGGGTGCAATAACCAACGGGCATTGCGCCGAACGAAGCGCAGTTTCGATAACTCACCAAGTTTTCATTTCCACAGGTCCAGCATCGCAAAGCGATACAACATCAAACTCAACATCCATCTAGCACAACTATCCTTTACCGGGTTTTTCATAACGTCATTACATACGGCGCAATGCGCTATCGCTTATTGACGCCCTACTTAGTACACCTTACGCGTTATTTTTTCAGGAGTTACACAATCATCATTGCGTCAAAGGAGTTGACCAATGCCAAAACCCCGCTGTTCTCAGATCTCGCTAGAGGCCACCCCTTACTTATGATTGTGTGTCGCGCTGCATACCTAAATCACTTCGCGGGGCAGGCTCTAAGGCGTGCTTTTTTGTGCGGCGAGGATGCAGCAATCGCTCGTAGTTTTGAGCACCGCCATCAGTGGATTGAAAATCGTCTGAAAGGGCTGGCGAAGATATTTTCAATCGATAACCACTTCGAAAGCCGTTTTAAATCATTTGTCGGTACGGCCTTTAAGCTTAAGCAGGTCTGGCAGTTGATGGGGTATCAACGCACACCCGGTATCAAAAACTGCGAGTATTATTTGCCGTAACTTCGAATAGGAAAATCCACACTGTTGTCCATCTGTAACGATCGTTGAGATTGAGACTTGCCTGGCATTAAGAAAACCCACCTCAAACCATCAAAACAGTATTTTGTTTCACACCAAAACAACTGAAATTTCTGAATCGTTTGTGATTGATAGTGCTTAGTACAAGGAGCATCCACTCCACATTTTTTGAGTGAACTCTTCATAGTATGGCTGTCTTGTTTATTGTTGTTTATTTGCCATCCTACTCTGACCCAAATATCCTCAGAAACGGGCGGCGAAATTAAGTTGCATTCTGTCCGCATCTCGTCCTGCGGTGTTATCTGCGCTAAACGTTTCATGGGTTGCCATAAGAGCGAATTGCGCATTGAAAAAGTAATTGATATTGATACCGTAGGTGGTTCCCTCGTTTATCGCCGCGTCACCGCTATTGAGCTCCGCCATCGCTCCAAGACCAAATTGCGGAGTAAAGTAGTAGTCGCCAGCGAGTGATACTATGGTGTTGGTTTTGTCTCCTGACAAAGTACTAAACTCCTCAGTCACCCGTTGAATAAACCCTTCCAGATTGATGTATTTTCCGTTGCTCTCCAGGATGTTCTTAACCCCGACGGTGATTCTGGTGGCGTCGATATCGTCGAATTCCGGTGGCGAATCGACACTCACGTCGGAGTAGGCTAGATAGCCGGAGAAGGTGTCGGTGAAGTATTTTCCGAATTGCAGGTCAAGAACGCTTTGATCGCTCTTGCCGGGGCCGTCCTCTATAGAAGAATCCGCATAATTAACGCCGAAAAAATACTCGTTCTGGGGCACGACATAAAAGGCCCCCAATTCGAACTCGGGTCCGTCAAAGTCTCCTATACCCTGCTGTTTCACCGAGAAGTCTCCATAGCCGAAATTCAGACTGCTGGCATGGGAGAGATAGGCGCTTTCAGCAAGAGGCTCATTGGCGGTACTCACTGGGGTAAAGTACCAAGTGGCTCGTAGAGCGACAAATTCTTCTTCTTCGAAATTGTCATCTGTCTCGAACTTCGAATAGTACAGGCTGGTCTCCCATTCATAGGCATTTGCGCTAAATGATGAAATGGAAAATAAGAATAACGAAACTACACAGAACAGATTACGTAGGTAATTCATCATTCTACCCTCCCTTCGATATCGTAAAGAAACCGAGTTGTAGTGGCATAGTTAATTTGGCCACCTAGCTAGAGGTGATATTATACACCTCGTATCAAGATAGGTGACAAAATGACAAGAAAAACAAGACCTACATTTACCCCTGAATTTCGGTTGGAACCGGTTCAACTGGTCGTTGATCAAGGTTATTCAATACGACAAGCTGCTGATCAATGGTCTTGCTCGGTGGATGCCGAGCACTGTGCCAGCATCTCAGGGGTGTTGATGTTGGCAAAGGCGTCGGCCTGGTCAGAAAAGTCGACCGCAACATATCCCTGTTGCATCAACCATCGTGCGACCTTGCGATTGCCCGCTGCAAGATAGTCTTGCAGTGATGTGGTCAGGTCACGATGGATCATCGAGAACAGCGGTTGCAGTTGTTCGCCATCATGCGCGGAATAGATGGCTGCCAGTTTCTGTTGAGTCGTCTGGTCTGCTGCATTGCGCATGCGTGCTACAAGATCGATCGGTATGCGAGGTGTGTCACACGGAATGGTGAGTAGCCAGTCGCTTTGACAATGCTGCAATGCGCTGAGAATACCTGCCAGTGGTCCTTTGTCCGTCATCTGATCAGTGATGACGGGATAGCCATACGACTGATAACGCTCAAGGTTGCGATTGGCGCTGATGATCAGTTGAGCGACCTGCGGCGCAATGCGTGCCATCACATGTTCGATTAGTGGTTGCCCGTTGAGTTCCAGCAGTCCTTTATCGATACCGCCCATGCGACTGCCTTCACCGCCGGCGAGGATCACGGCGGTGATCTGTTCAGACCCGGTTTTATTCATTGCGCTCAAGTGATCAACTCACTGAAGGGGATCACCTCGACCAGGTCGCCAGGTGTGATGACGGTATAGGGTGGAATGATGGTCAGGCTGTTAGCCCACACCGTTGAACTCAACACCCCGGAGCCCTGTTGACCAAAGGGGGTGACCGCTGAGCCGTGGTCGCTGGTTGAAATGCGTGAGCGCACATATTCCTGACGGGTGCCTTCTTTTGTATGATTGAATTGTGCGCGCACGGTTATCGTTTGTGGCAGTGCATCCTCGACACCCTGCATGCGCAGGATAAAGGGGCGTGCAAAGAGACAGAAGGTGACAAACAGTGATACCGGATTACCGGGCAGGCCAAAAAAGGGTGTGTCGTCAATATGCCCAAAGGCGAGCGGCTTGCCGGGTTTGATGTTCAGCTTCCAGATGTCCAGCGTGCCGAGTTGTTCGATGGCCGCTTTGACGTGATCTTCTTCACCGACTGAGACACCGCCGCTGCTGATGATCAGGTCTGCTTTGGTGCTGGCATATTTGAGTACATTGACGGTGGCTGATAACTTGTCGCAGGCAGTGCCGAGGTCGATGATCTCGCAGCCAAGTGCCTGTAACAGGCCTGTCAGGGTGAAGTGATTGGCATTGTAACGTTTGCCCGCTTGCATTGCCTCGCCCGGCATCAGCAGTTCATTACCGGTCGATAGCAGTGCCACCTTGAGTCGACGAAAGACGGGAATGGACGCGATACCGTTGGCGGCGATCAGCCCCATCGCCTGTGGCTGGATACGAACACCTGCCTGCATAAAGCTGGTGCCTTGCTCGATATCTTCACCGGCACGGCGGATGTGCTGACCGAGGTGAGTGCTCGCTTTAATCGTGACACGGTCGTCTTCAGCCGCGCACTGCTCCTGTGCGACGACGGTATCGGCACCAGCGGGGATAGCGGCACCGGTGAAGATGCGTGCCGCACTGCCTGCGATGAGTGGCTGTGGGATGTCGCCAGCGGTGACGCGTTGCGAGACAGGCAGTGTGGTGCCTCCCTGTGATGCGAGGTCGTCGTGACGCAGCGCGTAACCATCCATCGCGCTGTTGTCAGTGGGTGGAAGGGGGTAGGGTGCGACAAGCGGTTGGGCGAGTACACGTCTCAGTGTATCGGGCAGGGGGCACTGCTCAATGTGATCGATGGAGCGCGCCTGTGTCAGCAGCCGTTCAAGTGCGTCAGCTGCTGCCAGTAAAGGACGCTTGGAAGTGATGGCTAGATCTCGCGTAACCGTGGAATCAACTGAACAAAGTTACACGGCTTGTTGCGGCTGTCGAGCTGGTCTTTGAGTATCCCTTCCCACGCCGTTTTACATGCACTGGGTGAACCGGGAATGCAGAATATAAAAGTGGCATTGGCGATGCCACCGAGCGCGCGGGATTGAATAGTGGAGGTTTTAATCTCATTAAATGAGAGCATACGAAAGAGTTCACCAAAGCCTTCAATCTCTTTATCCAGCAGTGGCATGATCGCCTCGGGGGTTCCGTCACGACCGGTGAGGCCAGTGCCACCGCTGATGATAATGGCCTGGACATTATCATCGGCGATCCAGCGGGAGACCATGGCACGTATCTGGAAGATGTTATCAGGCAGGATGACCTTTTTTTCGGCCATGGAGTGGCCGCTCTGGGTGATCTGTTCAACAAGGTATTTGCCGGAGGCGTCGGTTTCGTCGTCGCGTGTGTCGGAGACGGTCAGTAGTGCGATCTTGAGTGGCGTGAATGTCATGGTGTTCTACTTGTCGAGTTAAGGGTGCGTGACAAGTATTAACGATTTGTTTTCTGAAGGCGAGAAAAAAGAGTGTGCTGAAGTCTGCCTGTGTTGTGGTGAACGCTATCCCGGTGAGAAATAGCCCGCTTTCATTGTCGAGTTCAGACCAGACGACTTTTGACTGAATTGACACGCTCAGGCCATCGGCTAGATAGGTGAGGGTTAATTGACTTTCTTCGCGTAACGGCTTTTTCAACCGAATTCTGACACCGCTGATGGAGACATCATGGATCTCGGTGATCTCATGCCGATCATTGTCACTGAGGCTATAAAAGAGGCCATGGCCCTCTGTAGTTTCTGTCTCTCCAATCGAGTCTTTTTCCGTAAGGCGTTTTTCGCTGCTACTGGTGACCATTCCTGAGCTCCTGTTGTGACGATCTGTTTGATGCCCTGGTGAGCCATATCGACACGTTAGTGAGCAACTGAAGGGGACGGTAGCAGAAAATTTGGCCTATATTTCTATAAGGTTATCGGTTAGCAGGGTTATTGATGTTACATGAACCTCCTTGTTCATGTGTGTGGTGTTGTTAGTGAGGTTATTCTTTACCCTGTAACTGTAGCAGAATGGCTTCATTTTCCAGCGTCGAGGTATCCGAGGTGATTTCTTCGCCGCTGGCGATGGTGCGTAGCAGGCGGCGCATGATCTTACCGGAGCGGGTCTTCGGCAGGTTGTCCGAATAACGGATGTTATCCGGTTTGGCGATAGGTCCGATCTGCTCGGCCACCCAGCCGCGCAGCTCGGCGGTGAGCGCTTCATCGATGCCGCCTTTGGGGCGTGCCTCTCTGAGCACCACATAGGCAAAGATCGCTTCACCCTTGATCTCATCGGGGCGACCGACGACGGCAGCCTCGGCGACGCGGGGATGCGCCACCAGTGCCGACTCAACCTCCATCGTGCCGAGGCGGTGACCGGAGACATTCAGTACGTCATCGATGCGCCCCATGATCCAGAAATAGCCATCTTTATCGCGACGTGCGCTGTCACCGGCAACATAATAACGGTTGTCGAACTTGCCCCAGTAAGTATCAATATAGCGTGCGTCATCGCCCCAGATGGTGCGCAGCATCGAAGGCCACGGTTTACGGATCACCAGGAAGCCGCCTTTGTCCGGCGTGGTGATGGCGTTGCCCGCTTCATCGACCACATCGGCGCTGATGCCGGGCAGTGCACGGGTGCAGGAGCCGGGTTTTGCGGCGACCACTGCGGGCACCGGTGCGATCATGTTGGCGCCGGTCTCAGTCTGCCACCAGGTATCGACGATGGGGCAGCGCGCTTTGCCGATCACTTCGTGGTACCACATCCACGCCTCGGGGTTGATCGGCTCACCGACGGTACCGAGCAGGCGGATCGATGATAGATCATATTTGTTGGGGATTTCATCACCGCACTTCATCAGCGCGCGGATCGCGGTCGGTGCGGTGTAGAAGACCGTCACCTTATGGTCTTCGCATAGCTTCCAGAAACGGCCGGTATCGGGGACCGTCGGCGCGCCCTCGTAGACCACAATGGTACCGCCAACGGCGAGTGGCCCATAGGCGACATAGCTGTGACCAGTGATCCAGCCGACGTCCGCGGTACACCAGTAGATGTCATCTTGCTGGTAATCGAAGACCCATTTCATACTGGTGATGGTGCCAAGCAGATAGCCAGCAGTCGAGTGCTGAATCCCCTTTGGCTTGCCGGTGGAACCGGAGGTGTAGAGCAGGAACAGGGGATGTTCTGAGTCGACCCAGACTGGCTCGCATTCATCGCAGGCGCCTTCGGTGGCATCAGACCACCATATGTCGCGCCCGCTCTGCATCGTGACATCATGTCCCGTACGTTTCAGTACGATCGCTTTTTCCAGTGAATCGCCACAGTGCGCCAGCGCCTTGTCTGCGGCTTGTTTTAGTTCGATGATCTTGCCACCACGATGACCGCCATCGGCAGTGATCAACATCCTGGCGCCGGCATCGTCGATACGGTCTTTCAGTGCCTCGGCCGAGAAGCCACCAAACACAACAGAGTGGATTGCACCGATGCGTGCGCATGCCTGCATCGCAACGATCGCCTCAGGCACCATCGGCATATAGATGACGACGCGATCACCTTTTTCGATGCCCTCTGCCTTCAGCGCATTGGCGAAACGGCAGGTATCTCTGTGAAGCTCGGCGTAACTGATGTGACGGGTGTCGCCCTGTTCGCCTTCGAAGATGATGGCGGTCTTGTCTGCCTTATCTGCCAGGTGGCGATCAAGACAGTTATATGAGACGTTCAGTTCGCCGTCTTCAAACCAGTGATAGTGGGGTGCATTGTCGCTGTTAAGAATCGTATTAAAGGGTTTATGCCACGCAAGTTCATTGCGCGCGCGTTCGGCCCAGAAGCCCTCGTAATCATCTTCTGCTTGTTTGTATAGTGATAGGAGCTGCGCTTCATTGATCTGGGCATTGGCGGCAAAGTCTGGACTCGGGGGGAATAAGCGATTTTCTTGCAGGGTGGAATCGATATTCTGAGTCATGGTGGTTTTCCCTCTGGATGTCGTGTCTTAAATAAAATGAATATTTAGCGCCGTACAAACTTTACGTAGCAGGGTGTCACTACGTTGATAGGGGCGGCTGCAAAAGGCGTGTGTGAATTGGGGTGGCGTAAGAGCCGTGAAAGATGAAAGAGCCGTGAAAGATATAACAGGATGGCGAGCTGCCACGAGGCGTATAAAACGGGATGGCAGTGCTGCCATGAGTGTATATATCGGGATGGCAATGCTGCCATCCCTGAACAATGAAGGGCTAGAAGGGTAGCGTAGTGGATACTGCTTAGCCTCTCACCTGTTTTTCGCGGATCTCATCCAGTGTTTTACAGTCAATGCAGAGGCTGGCGGTGGGCCTTGCTTCCAGACGTCGGATGCCGATCTCGATGCCGCAGATGTTGCAGTAGCCGTAGTCTTCATTTTCGAGATTGTTGATCGACTCATCGATCTTTTTAATCAGTTTGCGTTCACGATCACGTGCGCGCAATTCCAGCGCAAATTCTGACTCCTGGCTGGCACGATCGTTGGGATCAGGAAAGTTGGCCGCCTCATCCTGCATGTGATGCACGGTGCGATCGACTTCTTCCATCAGTTCCGTTTTCCAGGCTTCCAGGATTTTGATGAAATGGGCCGTCTGGGTCTCATTCATATACTCCTCACCCTTTTTCTCTATGTAAGGGGCAAAGCCACCCTGAGTATGAGTGGGGGTAGGCGCCGCAGCTTTTCTCGATGGTGCTGATTTTCTCGCTGGCGCCGCTTTTTTCTCTGTTTTAGCTATTGTCACTGTTGTCTTTTTCTTCGTTACTGGAACTGGTGTTTTTGTCGTAGTCGCTTTTTTCTTAACGGCCGCTTTAGTCGCTACTTTTTTAGTAACAGCTTTTTTGGTGACCGCCTTTTTTGCAACCGCCTTTTTTGTCGTGGCCTTTTTCGTTACCGCTTTTTTTGTGGTGGTGGCTTTCTTTGTTACCGCCTTTTTGGTGACAACCTTCTTCTTTACAGCTGCTTTTTTAACCGCTTTTTTTGTCACTACCTTCTTTTTTGCTGCCGCCATTGCGTGATATCTCCCACATGCGCTTGCGAAATAAACCCGGATTTATACCAGAAAGATAGAAGAGACTCAATGCTTTAGATTGCATAAGAGAGCGGAATGCCCGTACATTGCATGCATATATTTGTATAGTCTGACGTGGTGAGTACGAAATATCTTGATTTGGTGGTGCGGAAAGGGATATTAATTCATGATATAGGGCCTGATAGTAGTGGTGTTTTTTGGAGTTGTACTTTTTAAGTGGTTGATAATAAGGGGTATTATTAATGGGGGCGGTCGTAGCCGAGCGTATGTCGGGAATCAGGGCTTTTTATGTGATGGATCTACTGGCGCGAGCGCGAGCGCTGGAGCAGCAGGGACGCTCAATTATTCATATGGAAGTGGGTGAGCCCGATTTTGAAACTCCGCAGCCGATTACCCGTGCCGCGATCGATGCGTTAAACGCAGGCAAGACTCACTATACGCCAGCGGTAGGTTTACCCGAGCTGCGTGCGCGATTATCGAAATTTTACCGTGATCAACTGGGGGTAGCGGTTCCCGCTGAGCGCATTATCATCACACCGGGGGCCTCTGGTGCGTTGCAGCTGGCGCTCGGTGTGACCGTCAACCCGGACGACAGGGTGATGATGGCCGATCCCGGTTACCCCTGTAATCGACATTTTGTACGCATGTTGGGTGGCGAGGCGCAGTGTGTGCCGGTCGATAGCACCAGTGCATACCAGTTGACGGCCGAGATGATTCAGCAACACTGGTCGCCCTCAACAAAGGCGGTGATGCTCGCCTCGCCCTCCAATCCCACCGGCACCGTGATTGATGCTGTTGAGGTTGCCGAGATCAACACCTTTGTACAACAGCAGCAGGGCTGTCTGATGATCGACGAGATCTACGCCATGCTGACCTACGAGCAACAGGCGACGTCACTACTGTCGCACGCGCCAGATGCCTTCATCATCAACAGCTTTTCAAAGTACTTCGGTATGACCGGTTGGCGCCTCGGCTGGCTGATTGCGCCAGAGCCGTATGTCGATGCGATCGACCGCCTGGCGCAGAATATCTTTCTCGCCGCCCCCACGATGGCACAACACGCCGCACTGGTCGCGTTTGAACCAGAGGCGATGCAGATACTCGAGGCGCGCCGTGACGAGTTCAGGGCGCGACGAGATTATCTGTTGCCCGCGTTGCAGCAACTTGGCTTTAATATTGCCACCAGGCCTCAGGGGGCGTTTTATCTCTATGCCGATTGCAGCCGTTTTACCGATGATAGTCACGCCTTTGTGCTCGATATTCTGGAGAAGGTGGGTGTTGCGATTACCCCGGGATGTGACTTCGGAGATCATCGTGCTAATCACCATGTGCGCTTTGCCTATACCACGTCGATTGAGAATTTGCGTGAAGGGGTGGCGAGGTTGGAGGGGTATCTATCGCAGTTGTGATCCCCCCTCCGGGAGTTTACCTCTCGTTCCCACGCTCCCGCGTGGGGACGCATACAGGCACAAAAGACATCAAGCCCAAACAACGCTAGAATTCCCTCAAGCTAAGGACAGCCAGGAGTAAGCCCATGGGACGAAGTCGCTACAAATTCGCAGAACAAGATTTACCTCATTTCATGACTTGCACGGTCTTGCACTGGATTCCCGTCTTTACCCGGCCTGAGACCGTTAATATCGTTCTCGATTCATTGAGGTATTTGCAAGGCAATGGCCTCAAGCTTTACGCATGGGTGGTGTTGGAAAACCACATTCACCTCATTGCTCAAAGTGATAATCTCAGCCAGGATATGGCGCGATTCAAGTCATATACCTCAACGCAGATTACGCAGTATCTGAAGAATAATAAAGCCTCCGCTATTCTTGACCAGTTGGCATTTTATAAAAAACGGTACAAAGGTGATCGAGCGCTTCAGTTCTGGCAGGAGGGTGTGCATCCTGAGTGGACGCAGAATTCAGAGATGATGCCGCAGAAGGTGGAATATATTCATTTTAACCCGGTTAAGCGGGGGTATGTAGATCAGCCTGAGCATTGGCGGTATTCTAGTGCCCGGGATTATCTGGGTGGAACTGGTTTGATTGAGGTTTGTTGTGATTGGTGAGCTGTAGGCATTCCCACGCGGGAGCGTGGGAACGAGATATTATCTGTTACAGCGATAATGTCGCTCTTCATCTGGTTCCCACGCTCCCGCGTGGGAATCCATACAGGTATCGTATAAACTGAGCAATAAGCATCCCCATGCAGGTATAATTAGAACGAGTGGTGTTAGAAAATCGTTTTGCTATTTTGGGGGGGTGAAAGTTTTTCTAATAGTTGTTTAGAAACCAGTCCTGCCTGTTTAATTATTGTTGATACTACTATGTTATTAGCATCACACTGCGACAGCTCAACCCCATAAAACTCAATCTCAGGTGGTAATTCAATCACCTCAGCCGCAATCGCCAGCCCCTCACGCAGGCCGAGACCATGGCTGGAGTATGACGAGGGCAGAGTATCGAATGCAGTTGGCGTTAACGTCAGATGATGCAGTGTACCGGGTGCTGCATCACTCTTCACTGCATCAATAAAAACCAACTGTTCAGCAGATTGGTATTGATGAATCCAGTCAATACCACTGCGGTCACAACAGGTCGCTTTTATCGCTTCCTGTCCATCCAGCGCTTTCTGTAACTGCTCAATGACAAGCCAGCCAAAGCGGTCATCACCAAAAGGCGAGCCGAAGCCGACGATCAATGCCCCGTTTAAATCCGGCTTCAATTGCGTGTTACCGTCAGGTCAAGAAAGTGGGTTGCGCAGGAGATACAGGGGTCGTAGTTGCGGATCACCTGCTCGGCATGTTGGCGTAGTGTTGTTTCATCATTATCTAACCCCAGGACTTGAAGCGATGAATGCAGGTCTGCCTCGATACGTGCCTGGTTCTGGCTGGTGGGGGGCACCAGTCGCGCAGCGCTGATGATGCCGTGGTCATCGATCTCGTAGCGATGCCACAGGGTACCCCGTGGTGCCTCGGTACAGCCGTAGGCGGTGCCTGCTTTTGGCGTCACTTCCACCGCAGCGGCAGTGGGTTGTTGGTAATCTTCGAGCAGCCGCACGGCTTCAAGTAGCGCGTAATAGATTTCGGCCGCGCGTGCGATGATGTTGTGATAGGGGTTGTGGCTTGGAAAGGTGAAGCCGGTATCGGCAAGTGCCTGTTTCACTTCGTCGTGTAATTGTTCATGGTTTAGATTGAGTCGTGCCAGCGGCCCGACGAGGTAGGGTTTACCTTCAAGGTGGCAGTGCAGCGCGGTGGAGTGCGGTACCTGCGATTCTTTGAAATAGTATTCAAAGACGTTGATGGCGATGTTGTGTCCGGTGCTGCTGCAGAGCGTGGTGTCGTGCATGTTGATCGGATATTCAAGCGGGTGTCGCAGGCTGACTGAAATAAACGCCTGTTCCCGTTGTGGGAAGTCGAGGGTCGCCAGCCACTCAATGAGTGCCTTCGCATCGGGCAGGGCAGTGCGCAGTCGTTCAACCAGCGCTGCCACGGTAGCTTCATCGGGCGCCTTGTGAAAGCCGCCGACCTTGACGCCGATCGGGTTGACCGAACGTGCGCCAAACAGTTTGATCAGTTGGTTACCGAGTCCCTGTAAGCGCAGGCCGCGCCGTACCTCAGCCGGAAACTGTTTTGCCATCGCCGGGGCGTTTTCAAAGCCGAGGAAGTCGGGTGCTGCCAGCAGGTGGATATGGAGCGCATGACTCTCGATCCATTCACCGCAGTAATAGACGCGCCGCATCGCATTGATCCACGGCGTGACCTCGGTATTAAATAACTGTTCCAGAGCGTAGACGGCGCTCATCTGGTAGGCGACCGGGCAGATGCCGCAGATACGGGTAACGATGTCGGGCACTTCGCTGTAGTGGCGTCCTTCGAGGAACTTTTCGAACAGCCGCGGCGGTTCGAAGATGCGCAGCCTGAGATCGGTGATGCTGCCGTTCTCGATGCGCAGATCGAGTGCCCCTTCGCCTTCGACGCGCGCCAGTACTGGCACGTTGATGTTGATGGTCCTGTCACTCATCATGCCGGTCGCTGTATTTTTGACCGATGGTATGGAACACCGGTGCGCTATTATTGATGAAGAGAAAGTTTCGTGCAATCTCATCCGCCGTCATTCCCAGTCCTTCAAAACGGTTGGCCAGCGCATTGGGGTTGGGGTTTTCCGCCGGGCCGTAGCAGGCGTAACAACCGCGTCCAAACTGAGGGCAGAGTGCACCGCAGCCGGTGTTAGTCACGGGCCCCATGCAGGGTTCGCCACGGCTGACCATCACGCAGACCGCCTGACTGCGTTTGCATTCGAGACAGACCTTGTCGTGTTCCGTCTTAGGTAATACACCGAACAGCAGCGCACGAATCGCGGCGGTGACCTGGCGACCACTCACGGGGCAGCCCCATAGCTCAAGGTCGATGCGCACATGGTCGGAGAGTGGTGTCGAAGTCGTCAGACTTTCGATATGTTGCGGTGAGGCATAGATCTCATCGATCCACGCCTGTCCGTCATGCATGTTGCGCAGTGCCTGAATGCCGCCCGATGTCGCGCAGGCCCCCATCGCGATCAGGTATCGGCTCTGTTCTCGAATCTTTTTGATATGTTCCATCTCACGTGGGGTAGTGATGCTGCCTTCGATAAAGGCAATGTCGACTTCCGCATGTTCATCTAATATTCCGGCTTCCGCAAACTGTTTGATCTCAACCAGTTCGGCGAGCGTCAGGAGCTCCTCTTCGAGATTGAGGATGGCCAGTTGGCAGCCGTCACACGAGGTGAACTTGTGAACCGCGACGGTTGGTCTGTTATTGGTGATTCTCATCAAAATCCCTGGTGCGCAAACAGCGGTTTGATGCGGTCATAGGAGAAGACCGGGCCATCGCGACAGATAAAATCGGCACCGTACTGGCAGTGGCCGCACTGGCCGAGTGCGCATTGCATGTTGCGTTCCATGCTGAGGTGGATCGCTTCCTCTTTGATATTGCGTAACAGCAATTCGTGAATACAGACACGCATCATCCCTTCCGGGCCGCACATCATCACGATGGTGTCGTCACTTAATGTCATCTGGTCGAACAGTTCGATGACCAGGCCGACATGCCACGGCCACGTTGGATCGCCCTTGTCGGCGGCGAGGAACACCTCGGTGTTGAGTTCGTTGATCCACTGCTCAAAACGGTCGCGCCAAATCAGGTCCTTGGGCAGCTTCACCCCTTGCAGGATAGTGAGTTTGCCAAACTGATCACGCCGCTGGGTGATGTAGTTGATCACCGAGACCACCGGTGCGCAGCCGAGCCCGCCGGTGATCACCAGTACGTCACGGCCTTTGGCTTTTTCCATCGGCCAGCCGCGACCATAGGGGCCACGCAGACCAATGGTGTCACCGGCCTGAAGCTGGCTGATGCCGTTGGTGACGCGGCCGACGGCACGGATGGCATGGTCGAGTTGTTGTGGTCGCTTCGGGTCGGAGACGATCGAGATCGCTACTTCGCCGACGCCGTAGAGATAAACCATATTGAACTGCCCCGGCGCGAAGCTGTAGTGCTCCCGGATATCACGTTCGATAAATTCCAGCCGTAGCGTAAAGACGGTACCGCTCTCCTGGATGCGTTCCACGATGCGTGCACGATGGGGTCGGTGTGGGTTATGCATCATCGGCAACACCTTTGTCTGTGCTCAGCAGGGTGAGTTCGTCGATGATGTCGATGCCCGCTGGACACCAGCTGATGCAACGTCCGCAGCCGGTGCAGCCGGAGCGCCCATACTGGTCGTGCCAGCCAGCAAACTTATGGGTTAGCCACTGACGGTAGCGCAGTTTGGTATCGTGTCGCACGGTGATGCCGTGCATGTAGCTGTGCCCCTGAGTGAAGCAGGAGTCCCATTCGCGCGTCTGTTCGGTGCTACTGCCATCGAGTTGTGGTTCCGCCTGTTCGCTATAGCAGAAACAGCTGGGGCAGACGGCGGTGCAGTTGCCACACGAGAGGCAGCGACTGGCGACGTCGTCCCACTGTGGATGGTCGAGCGCCGCGAACAGGGTGTCGCGCATGTTTTGTGATGGCACGCTGCGCTGCTGTTGTATCGCGTTGGCTTCGCGTTGCGTTGCCTCGTTGAGTTGTGCTTCGTCTGCATCGTTCAGCGCGAGTTGTTCAATAATATGCGTGCCCTGTGCGCTACCAGCCATGATGATAAAACCACTATCGAGTTCAGTCATCGCAATATCAGCGGCACTGTTATTGACATCACATTTAGGGCCATCCCCGGTGCTGGTGCAGAAGCAGGTAGCGGCGGCGCGAGTGCAGTTAATCGCAACGATGAAGAGGTGGCGACGACGCTCGGTATAAAATGGATCGGGGGTGTGCTCGACAGATAGAAAGTGCTGGTCCTGTAGCTTGAGTGCTGCAAGGTCGCAGGCGCGCAGCCCGATGACCGCTATCTTTTCAGCGCTACTGGCGGGGTCTGTAAAATGGATGGCACCAGTGGCATCACGTGTGGCGTGCCACAGGGTCTCACGTGGTTTGAAGAGGAGTGGCTTTATGCCCTGCGGCGTAGAGAGCCAGTCGAACCAGTGCTGTGTGCCGTTCTGTTGTAGGCGGTAACTGCCGGGGGCGTGGTGATCTTCAATCCCCAGCGGTAGCTGATCGGTGGTGGCAAGGGGGGCGTAGGTGATGGCATCGTCACGAAGCTGTGGACCGTATACCTTGTGACCCGAGTGATGCAGGGTATCCAGTAACCGTTGCAGCTGGTTATGTGGTAGAAACTGGGCGGCTAACGGGCGTGTCATATTGCGCTATTCCGTATTATCTCGCGTTATTCCTGATTATCCCAAGTTATCTTAAGTTATCCCAAGTTACCCGGGGCTTCAACATATCCGTGGTAGTGGCTCATCTTCCAGTTCTTCGATGATGCGTTGTCCGCCAAGTGGTGTCTCAAGCATAACATAGGGAAGGGTGTCGGTAATCTCTCCGATGATCGCTGCATCGCGACCGTCGGGCAGGGCGCGCAGTGCCGTTAATGCGGCCTCGGCCTGAGTGCGACCGATCACGGCGACGACGCGTCCTTCGCAGGCGAGGTATAACGGATCGTAACCGAGGATTTCACACACCGATGCCACTTCGTCACGCACGGGAATGTCGTTCTGTTTAAGGTGTGCCCCGAGGCGGGTGGCGTGGTGAATCTCATGTAGCACCGTTGCCAGGCCGCCGCGAGTCGGATCGCGCATGAAACGCAGGCCATCAAACTGCAACAGCGCCTCGGTGAGTGGTAGCACCGATGTTGCGTCAGACTGCAACGTCCCCTGTAGTCCAAACTGTTCACGTGCCAGCATCACCGCGGTACCGTGGTCGCCAATCGGGCCGGTGACGATGATGGCATCACCTGCCTTGATCTGTGACATCGCGAGCGTCTGCGTGGCGATTTTAACGCCGATGCCGCTGGTGGCGAGATAGAGACCACTGCCTTCGCCTCGTCTGACGACTTTGGTGTCACCGGTGACGATGCTGACGCCGCATGCCCGTGCAGCTGCGG